>JANNWF010000344.1:0-16904 GCA_031408455.1 Pseudoxanthomonas sp.
CCTTGATCGCCGCGTTGATGTCGGCGCTGCCGCTGCCATCATCCAGCGCCGCGCCGACGCGGCGGGTGTAGAAAAGCGTGCCGAGGTTGTGGCTTAAATCGAAGTAGCTTTGGTTGTCAGTGAAAAACGGTCGCTTGTCAGTGAAAAAGTCCTCAAGCGCGCTGAAGTTGACCACCAGATTGTCGCTCTCGACCTGACCGAAGTCGGGGTTGATGGTGAATGCAAACTGATGATCGCCGCTTGGCTTCCAGAACACATCCGCGCCGGTCTTGAAATCGTTGTCGCTGCTGTTGAGATCGCTGATAGCCGACACATACGGCGTGACCGCCAGCTGGCTGACCGAATACTGATCGATTTCGATGCGCGCGAAGTCGCTCAAGAATCGCGGTCGGGTGAAGCTTGCGCCGGGGTAGGCAAAGCGCTCACCCGTGGCGACGATCACTCGATCAAAGTAGACACCGATGCTGCGGGTCGCCGCCGTACTGTCACGCATCTGCGCGGTGGACCAAGGAATCAACCACTCGCCTGAGTAGCCGCCGTCGAAATCAGCCGTGGCGTGCTCCCATGCGGCATCCCAGTCGTAGCTAAAGGAGTTCTCATTGGTAATCGACTCGTCGGTGATGTCACCGGCAACGGTCAGCGTGAACGCGTAGCCGGCGCGTCCATCGGCATTGAAGTCGACCATGAGGTTGAAGCGATCCGACGGCGTGAAGCTATCGCGCGGAATGCGTGTGCGCGTTTGCTCGACGCCAGCGGGATGCCAAGCGCGGATCGCAAACGCGATGCCTTCGGGCGTCGACAGCACAAAGGCTTCGGCGCGACGATCCTGCGGCGCAGGCGCTTCGGTAAGCGGTTGCACCGAAACGAAAGCATCGAAGCGCTTGGCGTCTTTCCATTCCGATTCTTCGACATTGCCGTCGATGGTGACGGCATGCAGTGTTGGCAACCACAGCAGCAAGGCCAGCATCGCCAGCCGACGGTGCAAGGACCAGCGGCAATCCGGGTGCCTGCGAAGGCGATTGGATGCGGGGGCTTTCGACGGTGGCATGGGCGAAGGTTCGCTAAGACTGAATTGAGGTCCCGCGCCGTGATCGTCTTGCATGAATCGGCGCGTGTTGACGATGCAGAGTTCATAAAGAACACGCGCACCGCCGCGCAGGATGGACAGGATTGACGCGTTCGCTAAGTGGCGAAAGTCATCCCGGCCGCAATCGCAAAGCCGTAGGACATCCCGCAGAGACAAACTGAAACCGGCGACTCTCAGCTACGCCGTGGCCGTGCCAACGTCCCCGCTGCCGCTTCCCGCGTATGCAGGTTAAACGTCGCCCCAGCGACCAACACATGCACGCGCAATCCAAGCAGACAGATGGGCTCGCCTTCTTCGACTTGATCCATCGACGAAAACTTGAGGTCGGCGGCATCGATGACGGTGACAGCGCCGCTACCGAGCACATCCAAGGTGTTGTCCGGGCCAATAAACGCAGCGGTATCTTCGTCCAAGCCGATCCCGACCGCGAACGGGTTGTAAGCAAGCGCCGTGGCCAAGCGGCCGAGCCGATCGCGCTGCCGAAAGTGTTGATCGATGATGAAGCGATTGGTCAAGCCAAGGCCCGGTGCCAAGCGCACGCTGCCGGCCATGGGTGATCCGCCCTCTTCGCCCGAGGCGATCATGTGCTCAGAAAGCACCGCAGCGCCGGCGCTGGTGCCAGCAATGTGCACACCGTGGGCATTGCGCTGGCGAATCAGCCGAGCCACGTTGGTGCCGCCGATCAGAGTGGTGATGCGCAGCTGATTGCCGCCGGTGAAAAAGATGCCAGTGGCACGTTCGATGCGTTCTAAACGGTTGCGCTCGTCGCAATCGCGGCGGGTATCAAAATCGATGGCCTCGACGCGACCTGCGCCCAGTTCGCCAAAAATGCTCTCGTAACGCGATCCCGTATCGGCCATTCGGCTCGCGGTCGGGATCACCACGATATCGGCTTGATCGCCACCGCAGAGTTCGACAAAACGCGCCAGGATCGCCGGCGCGTTGTCCTTTTCTTCGGCACCGCCGATGGGAATGATCCAGCCGCGTTGGCTGCCGTCCGTGGGTTGACTCGGCATTGTTTACCGTCCTTGGTTGCTTACTGTGACTGCGCGCTGGCACGCGCCGGCTCGAATGAGCCGCGACGCACCGATTCACCGTTCCGTTGATGCCACACGCCGCGCGCCATGACGTTACTCAGCTGCATGTGGTGGTCCAGAACGATCAGATCCGCGTCGTTACCGACTGCAATCCTGCCCTTGCGGCGCAGTCGCAGCAAGCGGGCCGGGTTACTGGTGAACGCGGGAAGCACTTCGTGGAGGCCGCGACCACGCTGCAGAAGTTCACGGACGGTGTCGAGTAACGCACCCGGCGCGCCGATGTCCATGTGACTGATTCGGCCCTCATGATCGAAGCACGGCAGGCAGCCGCCGGCATCCGAACTCACGCTCACGCGCTCGGCCGGCGCTCCACTTTGCAGATAGCGATCCACGGCATCGGCCGCACTCCAAGCATCTTCGTCTTCGGCCACGGGAAAGGCCGTGATGTCTATCCAGCAGCCCCGTCGCGCCAGCTCCAGCGCTTCTTCAAACAATCCACGACGCCGATTGACATGGGTCGGATTGAACACGCGTGGCGGCAGTTCGCTGCCATCCAGTGCGCGCCGCACCAACTCCAATCCACGCGCACCGTTGCCAAGGTGCAGATGAACAATGCCGGCTTTGCCGCTCATCAGTCCCGCGACATGTGCCTCGGATGCCACGCGCAGCAGCTCATCCAGGGTGGGCTGACTGGAACGGTGGTCGCTGATCGCCAACTCGCCCACACCGATCAAACAGTCGATAAAGGCAATGTCGCCGCGAATGCTGCCGGTCAGAGTGACCGCTGGCAGGTGATAGCCGCCACAATAGCCCCACGCGCTCAAGCCTTCCTCGCGCAAGCCACCCAGATGTGCGAGCAACTCACGCGGGCTGCGCGCTAGGTCATCGGTACCTAGTAGCCCGATCACCGTGGTCACCCCGCCGCGGGTGTAGCGCGACAACGGCAGCGCCGGCACCCGGCTGCAAAATCCGTCCTCACCCCCGCCGCCTGTTACATGCACATGGCCATCGACCAAGCCTGGCGCAACTATCTGACCTTGTAGATCAACTACTTCGATGGGAAGGCCATGCGGTGACTCTGCGCTGGCCTCGTCCATCCAGAGGATGCGTCCACCGCCAGTCAGCAGCTGTTTCAGGCCGAGTGGTTCGGGAGCAAAGACGCTGGCGTTGCGCAGCAAGATCAATGGCGCGGTCGGGGTTTCGGTCATCGTGGAAATGTAGCAGTTCAGTTGCGAGTCCGAAGCAACGGTGCCCGAAGCCACGCATTTGGCGATGGAGTCAGCAGTCGCCGGTGTGACGCCCGCACAGGCACAATGCACACGGTTCTTGGCCCTGGGGAGGGCATCATGGGTTTGTTGGCACAGCTCACGCGACACAAGTCGATTCCGCAGTTGCAGGCCGAGGTGGGCGAGCGTCGCGAGTTCCGTCGCGTGTTGGGCTTGTGGCAACTCACCGGCATCGGCTTGGGCGGCATTATCGGTGTCGGCATCTTCGTGCTCGCTGGCCAACAGGCCGCGGTCAATGCTGGTCCGGCGGTAGTCCTCGCCTTCATCATTGCGGGCATCGCCAGTGCGGCGGCGGCGCTGTGTTACGCCGAGTTTGCGGGCATGATTCCGGTGACTGGCAGCGCTTACACCTACAGCTACGCGGTGCTGGGCGAGTTTGTTGCCTGGATTATTGGCTGGGATCTGCTGCTCGAATACGCGCTGATCGTGGCCGCGGTGGCCAGCGGCTGGTCGGGCTATCTGCAAAATCTGCTCGAAGCCATGGGCATCATCTTGCCCGTGTGGGCGCAAGGCGCGATGGGCACTGGCGAAGGCAGAGTGTTCAATGTGATCGCCGCCGTGGTCGCGATGGCGGTGGCAGTCCTGCTGACGTTTCGCACCGAGTGGGGCGTGCGCCTGAATACGGTCGCCGTCGTCATCAAGGTGATCGGAATTTCTCTGGTCATCATTGTCGGCGCCCACTACGTCAACCCGGACAACTGGGTGCCCTTCATCCCAGCGCAAGTGATCGATGCGGATGGCGTCAGTCACTACGGATTCAACGGTGTGGTGGCCGCAGCAGCGGTCGTGTTCTTCGCGGTGTTTGGCTACGACACGCTCACCACCGCTGCCGAAGAAGCAAAGAATCCGCAGCGCGATTTGCCGCGAGCGATCTTGTTGTCGCTGGGTATCTCGATGCTGCTATACCTCACCATCTCGATGGTGCTGACCGGCGTCGCCCACTATTCCACCCTCAACAACGACGCCCCGGTGGCCAATGCCTTTGGTGCGCTCGGTCTCACGTGGGTGCGGATCGCGATCTCAGCCACCGCGGTGACCAGCATCATCAGCGTGGTGTTCGCCTTCATGCTGGCGGCCGCGCGCATCTGGCACTCGCTGGCACGCGACGGGTTGTTGCCGGCATGGTTTGCGAAGATGCATCCGCGCCACAACACGCCATACCGCCCCACCCTGCTGCTGGGCGTGATCACCGGTGTGACCGCCGGCCTGCTGCCGCTTGGCGATCTCGCCATGCTGGTGAACATCGGCGCACTCACCGCGTTCGTGGTGATCTGCGCCGCGATTCTGGTGCTGCGTTACAAACAGCCGGACTTGAAACGCGGCTTCCGCACGCCATGGGTGCCGGTGGTGCCATTGATCGGTATTGGCTTCTCGATCTGGCTGCTGACCCACCTGCCTTGGGAAACATGGGAGCGCTTTTTGGTTTGGTTGGCTATCGGTTTGCTGCTGTATTTCGGCTATGGGATTCGAAACAGCAAGCTGGCTCCGTCCAAGGCTTGAGGCCCAAGTTCACTCGCGGCGCGGCATGTTCGCGCCGCGCCCTGTAACCCCATACCGCCGAGAGCTGCGTTTAAGCAGTGTCACCTGCTTAAGGGGTTGCCGCGTGAATGTTTATTGCTTCAATTCAACGTTCGATCTGTTCGACAGGCTTACGGTTGCGCGCGCGGTGCCCTACGCTTGCGCTCATGGCAGCCGAACCCAGCGATGAAGACCTGATGTTGGCCTATGCAGCGGGCAGTGCGGCGGCGTTTGATGTGCTTTACGGGCGTCATCGCGGGCCCTTATTTCGATTTCTGCTGCGCGGGTTGAGTCAGCGCGCGCTGGCGGAAGAGTGCTTTCAAGAAGTCTGGTCGCGGGTGATCGTGGCGCGTGAGCGCTATCGGCCGGAGGCGGCATTCACCACGTGGATGTATCAGATCGCGCATCGCCTGTTGATCGACCAGTACCGTCGCGCGGGTAGTCGGCCGGTTTCCGTTGCCGATTCGGATTCCGTGTTTGAGTACGCCGCCGATGCAGAATCCCAGCAGCCGGATCGCGTCTTGTCGGAATTCGAAACGCGCCGACGGTTGCAACTGGCGCTGGCCGAATTGCCGGATGAGCAACGCATCGCCGTGCAATTGCGTTTGGAGCAAGAGCTGTCGTTGGAGACCATTGGCGAGATCACCGGCGTTGGCCGTGAAACCGTGAAGTCGCGGCTGCGCTATGCCTTGGATCGCTTGAAGGCGCGGTTGGCGCCATGAGCATGCCAACCTCACCCTCATTGCGCGCGGCATTGGACGCGCAGGAACAGGCGCTCGCGGATTCCCTGCGCGCGCTTGGCGACAGCGAGCCGTCGCCCGCGCTGGATGCACGCATCCGCGCCGAAGCGCGTGCGGCCTTACGCAAGCGACCGCTGGCGGCATGGGGCGCGAGCTTGGCTGCGGTGCTGGCGTTGGGTGTTGGCATAAAGGTCAGCTTGGCACCGACCGAGTTGACTGCACCGACGGTTCCGACGGAATACACACCTACCGAGCAAGCCGCGGAGAAGACGCAATCGGCACCAGCAGAGGCTCGCCCGGCGTCTGCGCCTTTGGACGACGTTGCGGGAGCGAAGCCAGCGAACTCAGGCGCAATCGAAGATTCGCCAAGCGCACCATCGGCACGACCTGAAGGCACGCTGATGGCAACGCCTCCCGCGAAATCGTCTGCGCCAGAGCGGAAGGTTGCTAGCGACGCCAAGCTGGATGTGCCTAGCGACGAACTCAGCCGACGCGCGAGCGCAGCGGATGCTCCGATGGTTGCCCCAGTCACTACAACTTCGCCGCCTTCGACGACGGCTGTTCCAAGAGAGCAAGCGCCGTCGCCTCTGCCGCAGCCTTTTCCAGCCGCGCCACCGGTGGCGGAATTGTCGACTCAATCTGCACCCGCTGAGCCACAGATGGTGCCGCCAACACGTCCGGCGTCGGTGATAATCGCCCCAGCAGCGCAACCCTTGGGCGCTGATCGGCGCGAACAGCCGATGCCGATGCCTACTGAGGCCCCTGCTTCGGCAAATGCCGGCAAGCGTGATCGCGAGGAAGCTGCGTTCGCGCGCGATGGCGCGTTGAAGCAAGCCAGCGAGCAAGAATTGGATACCCGCAGCAAGGCGCAATCGTTTGCGCCCACGCCCGATGCTCCGCCCATACCGGCCGCTGCCACGGCAGCTGACGCTGACGCCATCGGCGGATCCAACTTGCCACCGCAAGGAATGGCGGCGGAACTGACTCTGGCGCAACTCATCCAGCGCGCGCGGCGTGCGCACGCGGCGGGCGATGCGGATGCGCTGCGGGTGACGCTGCTCAAGATCAACCAGACCTATCCCGGCATCGCCTTGCCGCGTGACGTGCAGGCGCTGCTCGATCACGAACTTAACCATCCGTAAGTCAGCCGCATCAGCGGTATACATCGCGCCGATTTCCGAGCCTCACGACCAAGACCAACAGAGCGTGGTCTTCGATTCGGCAAATCACTCGATAATCGCCAACTCGATACTTCCAGAACTCGCCCAGCTCCGAGCCTTTGAGTGCTTCGCCGAGTCGGCGCGGGTCTTCGGCACCCGCGACGCGACTGTGAAGGAAGGCAAGAATGCGGCGCGCCGACTGGCGGTCTAGCTTGTCGAGTTCGCGTTCGGCAGAACGGCCGAACTCAACTCTCCAAGCCATAGCGAGCCATGATGCGCTCCAGTTCGACCGTCTGTTCGCCGGCACGAATATCGAGCAGACGCTGCTGCGCCAAGTACATATCTTCGAGATCGTCGATATGGTCGGAAATCGCTTCAATCATGTAGGAAGTCTTGCTGCGACCTGTGCGCTCGGAAAGGGATTGCAGGCGCAGGGAGACATCTTCTGGAAGTCGCAAGGAAACGGCCATGTGGGCGTCCTGTGATGTTTGCGATACGAGTATCGCACCTTCGCCCGAGCTTTAGCTCAGAGACCTCGTTACATCCCGTGTCACCCAAGCAATCGTCCACGCAACTACACAGACTGCGGCTGCCGCCAAAAACGCGGCCAAGCCTCCGCCAAGCTGCCACAAGCCGCCGGCCATCAAAGCTCCCAGCACGCCACCAATGCCGGAGCTGAATCCAAACATGATCCCTTGGCCCTGTTGGCCCAATCGGCCCGGAAAAAACTCGCTGACACGCTGCATGCAAGCGGCATGAAAGGCACCAAAGCTGAGTGCATGCGCGCTTTGAGCAAGCACCATTGCCAGCAGCGAATCCGGCAACAACGCCACCACGCTCCAGCGCACGGCGGTCACCGCCAGGCAGACGAGCATGATGGATTGAGTGCTCCAGCGTCGCCACAGCGAGGGCATAAACAAGAACACCAGAATCTCCGCCACCACGCCGAGACCCCAGAGGATTCCGATGATGCTGCCGCTGTGGCCATGGGCACCGAGCTGCAAAGTGAAGACCACATAGAACGGGCCAAATCCGACTTGCATCAACAGTGCAACGACAAAGAACGCACGCACATCGGTACGTCGCAAGATTTCGCGCACCGAAGCCGTGGGCGCATCGTCCAAAGCGTGTGCTGAGCGCCCATTGGCCAATGCGGCCACGCAGGTCGCTGCCAACAGCGGCAAGGTGAGCAGCGGCAGCGCAGCGATGCCGGTGATGTCCAACAGGGGTCCATAACCCACCGCGATGGCGAGAAATCCCAGCGAGCCCCACAGGCGCACGCGGCCGTAGTTTTCGCGCCTTGCGCCCAGTCGGTCGAGCGTGATCGCCTCAAACTGCGGCAGCACCGCATTGGCAAAGCTGCCGAACGCGAGCATGGTCAACAGCAGCGGCCAGAATCCACGCGCGAGCAGAAATCCGGCGAAGCACACGGTCATTGCAACGCAACCGAGTTGCAGCCAGCGCAGGGGATTGGCCGAGCCGGCACACAGCGCGCTCCATATCGGCGGCGCAGCGACGCGGCTCAAGTACCACATCGCCATCACGGTGCCGATGGCCATTCCCTCCAAGCCCAGCTCGCTCAGCCAGCGGGCAAAAAAAGGCGTGAATGCACCGAGTGCCGCGCAGTACCAAAAGTAAAAGCTGGAGATTCTCCAGTACGGAAACGTCGCGGGCATACGCGAAGTATGCCGATTAGGCTTGCCGATGCGAACTCGACCCAGCTGGGGCAGCAGTTTGGCAAACCGTCCGCGAACAAGATCGCCGCGATGTCGTAATAGCTATGGCGTCGCAGGCGTCGATCTTCTACCGTGACGGACGTTAACGCCCTTCTGAATTGCCCAGGAACCCCATGGCCAATCGCCCGCTCAATCTGCTCGACGCATCGTGGCTGCTGGTGGAATCGAGCGAAACGCCTATGCATGTTGGCGCCTTGATGCCTTTCAGCTTGCCTGATGACGCCGGCCCCGACTTCGTGCGCGACATCATGGCGGCGTTACGCGCGGCCACGGCGGTGGAAGCGCCATGGAATCGTAGGCTGCACACCCCCGCCTTGCGCGGCCTGATTCCGTTGTGGGTGGAAGTCGACAGCATCGACCTCGAACATCACGTTCGCCACTCTGCGCTGCCCTCCCCCGGTGGCGAACGCGAGTTGGGCCAACTGATCGCCCGCCTACACTCGCAGCCCTTGGATCTCACGCGACCGCCGTGGGAAGTCGAATTGATCGAAGGCTTGGAAGGCGGCCGCTTCGCGCTCTACACCAAGGTTCATCACTCGCTGATGGATGGCATCGGCGGGGTCAAATTGCTGGTGCGTGCGATGTCGACCGACCGCAAGACCAGTCGCAAAATCGCGCCTTTTTGGACCATCAAACCCGAAGCACGACCAAGCAGAAAGCGCGACAAAGATCTACCACCGGCAACGGTGGCGCAGATGGCCGCGCAACTGGTCGAAACCGTGCGCAGCCAAGCCGGTTCGATGCCCAATATCGCGCGCGCATTTGGCGCAATGGTTAGCGCCGTACGCAACAAGAACGACGTGCTATCCGTGCCATTCGATACGCCGATTTCCATACTCAATGGGCGCATTCGAGGACCACGGCGCTTTGCCACCGCGCGGTTTCCGTTGGACCGCTTGAAGGCGGTCGCCAAAGCCAGCAATGCCACGCTAAATGATGTGGTTTTGGCCCTGTGCGGCGCCGCGCTCAGACGCTTCATGTTGGAATTGGGCGAGCTGCCCGACAAGCCACTGACTGCGGGCATCCCGGTCTCGGTCAGGCCAAGTGATGACGATGAAGCCGGCGCCGATGCGGGCAACGCGATCACCTTCATCATCTCTACCCTCGGCACCGATATCGAGGATCCGGTCGAGCGCCTGACCGCCATCCGCGCCTCCACCCGCCGCGCCAAGGAGCACGTGCAAAGCCTGCCGCGTAAATCAATGTTGCAGTACACGCTGCTGCTGATGGCACCCTACATGGCCAGTCTGTTGACCGGCGTCGGTGGTCGCACCAGGCCGATGTTCAACATCACCATATCCAACGTCCCCGGCCCCGATGCGCCGCTGTATTTTCGCGGCGCGCAGATGGAAGCCTCCTATCCGGTGTCGCTGGTCTCACACGGGCAAGCACTCAATATCACCTGCCAAAGCTACGCCGGCCACCTGCACTTCGGCTTCACCGGCTGCCGCGACAGCCTGCCGCATATGCAGCGCTTGGCGCCCTACACCGCCGAGGCATTGGATGAGTTGGAGACCGCACTAGCCAACGCAGCGCTTTCCGCCAGCGCGCTGGCGCCGAAGTTGAAAACGCAGCGCAAGAGTGCGACCAAGGCAGCCAAGTTGGCTGCTGTTGAACCAACAGCGGACGCGCCGCAGTCTCGCGCGGCTCGCAAGTCTGCAAAGCGGAAGCAAGCAGCCGTTGCTCCCGTCGAACCAGTCGATCCGCCAACTCCGCCCAAGAAGAAGGCGACATTTCGGGTGGGGAGCAAGGTGAAGGGGTGAGCGGCTCCCAATCCCCGATAACGTCCCTTGATCAACGCCATCACAAGCCGGTAGCGGATTGGAAATCAAAAGCCGCATGCGCCGGCGGGTTGCGCGATCCGACGTGCCACGTTTTTGTAATCTCAGTACCATCCATCCGCCGCTCCCGACCCCTCAAGGACCCGATGGCTCGCATTCCCGCGTCCGGACACCCTGCTGCAGCAGTCGAAGTGCAGCGGCCACCTGCCGAAACCTTGTATGCGGCCGAGATCAGTGCCCTAGCCCGTGAGGATCTCGATCCGAAGCCGCCGGGCTGGCGGTTGAGCATGCGTGCAGTTCGGCGTTTCATTGCCGGTGATGCGGCCAGCAAGAGGCCCGCCAAGCTGATGCTGCCGATGGCGCTGATTGATCGCTGCATGGTCACGTTGGCCAGCGGTCGCGGGCTGCTGCTGGTGGGTGAGCCGGGGACGGCGAAGTCGCTGCTCAGCGAATTGTTGGCCGCGGCGATTTCCGGCAACAGCGTGCTGACCGTGCAGGGTGGCGCATCGACCACCGAGGACCAGATCCGCTACGGCTGGAATTATGCGCTGCTGTTGAACGAAGGCCCGAGCCCGCGGGCCTTGGTGCCGGGACCCATCCTGACCGCGATGCGCGAAGGCCGAATCGCCCGCTTCGAGGAAATCACCCGCTGCCCGGCCGAAGTGCAGGACAGCCTGCTGTCGATCCTGTCCGAGCGCGTGCTGATGGTGCCGGAGCTCGATGGGCCGGACGGGGCCATCTACGCCGCTCCGGGTTTCAATCTGATCGCCACAGCGAATACGCGCGACCGTGGTGTCAGCGAGATGAGCGCCGCGTTGAAGCGCCGTTTCGCGTTCGAGACGGTATTTCCGATTGCGAGCCTTGACGACGAACTTGCGCTGGTCAAGCGCGAGGCTACCCGTTTGCTGCAGCAATCCGGCGTGGCGATGAGCCCGCCCGATGACGTGCTGGAAGTGTTGGTGTCGAGCTTTCGCGAGCTGCGCCAAGGGCTGGATTCAGAAGGCGGCGGCATGGAGCGACTGTCGACCGTGTTGTCGACGGCGGAAGCCGTCAGCGTGGCCCATTCGATCGGTCTGCGCGGTTTCTATTTGCGCGGCGATGCCGCTGATCCGGGCGACATCGTCGAGGCCTTGCTTGGAACCGCGGTCAAGGACAATGCCGATGACTTGAAGAAGCTGCGTCGCTACCTCGATCAGCGGGTCAGCAAGCGCAGCGGCGCCGCTTGGCGCGCGTTCTACGAAGCAAGGCACCGTCTGCCTTCCGCGTGAGCGACGCGCTTGAGGTCATCGGCGTTCGCCACCACAGCCCGGCCTGTGCGCGGCTGGTTGAGGCGAGACTTCGCGCGTGGCGGCCCGACCATGTGCTGATCGAAGGCCCCAGCGATTTCAACGACCGCATCGGCGAGCTGCAAAGTCCCGAGCACTGTGCTCCGATCGCGATCTTTAGCTACTACGCCGAAGCCGGTCACACCCGTCATTGCTTCGCACCATTTTCCGATTACGCGCCGGAATGGATCGCGTTGCAGACCGCGGCCGATATCGGCGCGCAGGTGCGCTTCATCGACCTGCCCTACTGGCACGAAGGCTCGCGCGGACGCGCCTCGCGGGTCGCCGATGCCGACGCGAGTCGCCGGCAACGTCGGCGCGAGCGCGCGCTGGCGGAACGGCTTGGCATGGATGACGGCGACGCGCTGTGGGACCACCTGTTCGAGCAGTCATTGCCGCAGGCGGAACTGGCGCAGCGGCTGGCCTGCTACTTCGACGAACTGCGTCGCGATGAGCTAGGCGATGCCAGCGACCTCGCCCGCGAGGCGTACATGGCGCGATGGATTGCTCGCACGTTGCGAACCGGCGAACGCGTCTTGGTGGTGTGCGGCGGATGGCACCGCGCGGCGCTGTTGCAGCAGGTGAATGAAATCCGCGCTGCCGACGACAACGCGTTCGAACTTGCGGTGCCTGCGAGCATTGAGCGCCACGGCAGCTTCCTCGTTCCGTACAGTGATCGTCGCCTGGAAGCTCTGGGCGGCTACGCTGCGGGAGTGCAATCGCCGGCTTGGTACCGCTGGCTGTATCGGCATGGTGCGGAAGCCGCTGCCGAGCTTGCGCTGCGCGCGATCATCGAGCGCCTGCGCGAGCGCAAGCAGGTGATCTCCACCGCCAGCCTGATTGCGGCAGCAACGCGCACGCAGTTGCTCGCACGCTTGCGCGGACACGCCCAACCGATGCGCGTCGACGTGCTTGACGGCGCGCTCGATGCCATCTGCAGCGACGCGCTGTCGGCACCGCCACCGTGGCAGGCGCGCGAGACGCTGTCGATGCGCGACGATCCGCTGCTGCGCGAAGCCCTGCTGGCGCTGACGGGCGACTGTGTCGGTCGGCTTGCGCCGGGCACGCCACTGCCGCCACTGGTGTTCGATGTCGAGGTCACGCTGGAGACTCTGGCGCTGACCGGCTCGCAGAGTCTGCAACTTGATCGCCACCGTGAGGCCCATCGGCTGCGTGCGGAGTGTCTCTGGCGGCTGCAGATCCTGCGCATCCCCGGATTCGAGTTCCGCGGCAGCAGCGCGCCGCGTGCCGCCCGCCAGCTGGCCGCCGACCAGCACCCGCTCGAAGACTGGCGGCTGACGCCGAGCGACGAGCGACATGTCGCGCTGATTGAGGCCGGTGCGTATGGCCCGACCCTGCAGGCCGCCGCGCTGCGCCGACTGGAAGAACAACTGGCCGAGGCCAGCGATGTGGATGCGCTCGCCGGCACGTACGCCGCCGCGCTGCGGGCTGGCTATGCCGGGTTGGGCGCAACCCTGCTGTCGAATCTGCATGCAGCAATCGCCGGCTGCCACCAGCATGGCGCGCTGGCGCGGGCCGGGCTGCGCCTGCTGACATTGCTAGCGAGTCGGCTCGGTCCGGACGATCCGCGCGCCTTGGTCGCGCCGGCGCTAGCCGCGATCCTGCTGCGCCTGCTGTGGCTGCTTGAGGGCCTGTCTGCACCGAATCAGCCGGCGCATGCCGACGACGTCGATGCGCTGCGGCTGGTCGACCGCATGCTCGGTGCCGAACTACCGCTGTCGGTGCCAATTGAGGTGATCCTCGCGACTCTGGCGCGACTGGCTGGCAGCACCCACCTGCCGCCGTCGGCGCGTGGTGCGTGTTTCGGCGTGCTGTGGCGACAGCCGGACAACGAGGCCTGCGAAAGCACGCTGTTGCAGACCGTGCGCGGGTTTGCGTCGGGCGAGCCGCTGGGCGATTTCCTGTACGGATTATTCGCGCTGGCCCGCAGCGAATGCGGGCGCTCGCCGGAACTACTCGGCGTGCTGGACCAGGCGATCTGTGCGATGAGCGAGCACGAATTCCTGCTCGCCGCGCCATCGCTGCGGCAGGCCTTTCACTTCTTCCCGCCGCGCGAACGCGCCGATATCGGCCTGCAGCTGGCGCGTCGGCTGGGTCAGGAGGACCGCATCGATGGCGACTGGCTGCGGTTGCCCTGCACTATTGCCGACCTGCAGCGCGGCACTCGACTGGTGCAGGCAGTCAGCCGCATGCAGCAGCGGTTCGGACTGTGACGGTGTCGACGCTGGGTCAGCTTGAACGCTGGCGGCTGCTGCTCGGCGAGTCGGCCGAAAGTGCGCTCGGCGGCAGCGGAGGCGGAGGCGGCGCTTTGCTAGGCGACTCCGCGCAGGCAATGGATCGCGCGCTTGACTGGCTGTACGGCCGTGATGGTGAACAGGACGGGCGCGAAGTGATGAGTCGCGAGCGTTCCGCTGGTAGCGGACCCAGCGCGCTGACCGTGCCCGAGTGGATCAATCAGGTCCATCGCTTGTTCCCGAAGGAGACGATCGAACGGCTGGAGCGCGACGCGGTCGAGCAATATCGGATCACTGAGCTGATCACACGGCCGGAAGTGCTGCAGCGGGTGAAGCCGAGCCAGGCGATGCTGGAAGCCGTGCTGCGCACCAAGCACCTGATGAACCCAGACGTGCTGGCCATGGCTCGCGAACTGGTCGCCGCCGTAGTCCGCGAGTTGATCGAGGCGCTGGCAGTCGAGCTGCAGCAGGCCTTCAGTGGCGTGCGCAATCGTCGCCAGCACACCCGCTTCGCCAATGCGCGCAACTTCGACGCGGCGGCGACGCTGCGCGCCAACCTCAGGCACTACGATCCGCACAGCAAGCGGCTAGTGATCGAACGCGCGCTGTTCAACAGCCGCACATCAAGGCATCTGGAACGCTGGCAAATCATTTTGGTCGTCGACCAGAGCGGCAGCATGCTGCCCAGCGTGATCCATTCGGCGGTGACCGCTGCCTGCCTGAGCCGCCTGCCCGGTATCGACACCCACCTGCTTGCCTTCGATACCGAAGTCGTGAACCTCAGCGACGAGCGCAGCGACCCGGTCGAACTGCTGATGAAGGTGCAACTGGGCGGCGGCACCGATATCCAGAAGGCCATGCGCTTTGCCGCAGAACTCATCGAAGCGCCACGCCGGGCCATCGTCGTGCTGGTCAGCGACTTCTTCGAAGGCGCCCCGCCGCACCTGCTGGTGCGCATCGTCCGCGAGCTGTGCGCGCAGGGCAGCCGGGTTTTGGGGCTTGCGGCGCTCGATCAAGACGCGGTGCCGAATTACGACCGTGACATGGCGCGCAAGCTGGTGGAAGTCGGCGCTGAAGTCGGTGCGATGACTCCGGGCCAGCTGGCGCACTGGCTGGCCGAGAAACTCAAGCTCGGGCAGACGCGCTGATGATGACCACCCGCGCAGACCTGCTCAAGCTGACCCCCGAAGCGCTAGCGCAGCTTGCCAATCTAGGCTTGGTCAAGCGCGCGCAGCGGGAACTTGCGGCCGGCTATGTCCCGATCCTCGAATTGCTACCGGATGGGATGCTGGTCGCCCTGTTTCCCGACCAGGTGCGCAGCGAGTTCGCGCCGGGTGCCGGGCTGAAGGAGGCACGCTGCAGCTGCGGCGCGGCGCTGTGCCGGCACCGCATCGCCGCTGTGCTGCGTTACGCGGAATCCAGCGAGCATGAGCGGACGGATGAAATCCAGGTAGCGACAAACTTTGGCTCCATCGATGAGCCGCTGGTTCGCGCCCATACCGCGGCCTCGCTGTGGCCGCTGGTTGATCGCGCGCTGCGCAAGGGCATCCGCATCGAAGTCGAGCGCACGCTCAGTAGCGATCGCCGCAGCGAGGTCTTCACGGCACGGCTGCCGCAGGCGACCGCGCGTTACTACGCCGGCGCCGACCTTGCATTCGCCCGCTGCGACTGTGTGGCCCAGCAACGCTGCGAGCACATCGCGCTAGGCGCACTGGCACTGGCGAAGGCAGGCACGTTAGCTGAGGCGCGAATCGCCATCGAACTCGGCGATCACGACGATCGCGCCGCGCTGCCTGAGGCGTTCTCGCCGACTCCGTTTCTGCAACTGATCGAAAGCCTGCTGCAAGAAGGGCTCGCCCACGGCGCGGCCGAAAGCCCGGTCGTAGCGGACACCCTGAGTCGCGCCTTGCGGGCCAGCAGCGACTTCGGCTGCACCTGGCTCACGTTGGGCTTGCAGGCGATCGAGCAATGGCTGGAGCAGTACCAGCAGCGCAGCGCGCGCTTTTCCTATGCCGATGGCCTGCAACTTCTGCGCGAACTGAGCCTGCGTTTGGCGGTGGCCGAAGCCCGCGCCGAACTGCCCGCCCGTGGATTGCTGGGGCTGGGCGAGGCCATGGAGACGCCGCTTGATCGCTTGAGCCTGATGTCGCTCGGGATCAGGGTGCAGGCCGATGGTCGCGAACGGCGCGCGACGTTAGCCGTCGTCGACTGCGACACGCAGACCCTGCTGTGCCTGCACAAGCAGTGGCAACGCAGCGCGGACGATCCGTCCAGCGAACTGGCCAAGCTCGACCAGCAACGTGTCGCCGGCAGCCTGCGGCTATCACGGCTCGCGCTCGGCAGTCTGGTCACCACCACCGCCAAACGCCGTGCGAATCTTGAACTCAAGCTAGGTCAGAGCTTTGCCGGCAAGGCCTCGATCAGCGCACACAAGGGTGACTGGTCGGCACTTCGCGCACCGCTGCTGATCGAGGACCAAGCCGCGTGGTTGCGGCAACATGCGCACGCATTACCGCGCGAACTGCTGCCACGCAGCGCGCTGCCCGGCTTTCACGTGTTGCGGGTGGCCAAGGTCCTGCGCATCGGCTTCGATCCGGCACATCAGTGCTTGCACGCCTTGCTGGCGGATCCAAGCGGTGCGCCGTGGTGGCTGCGCCGCGATTACTCCGCCGCCACGCCTGGGGCACTGGATGCGATTGCCCGCGTGCTGCAGGAGGCGCAGTCAAGCGCCTCGGCCATGCACATCTCCGGCCCGGTGCGCCGTAGCAGCGAAGGGCTGGTCATCGAGCCTTGGGCATTGAGCCTGGGTCGCCTGGTGGTGCCGGATCTCGCGGCAGCCGATGGAGGCGTATCTGCCGTACCGCTGGCCGACGCGCCGTGCAGCGTCGACGACCCGCTGGCACAGTGGCTGTCGGCCGTCGATGACAGCCTGTGCGAGCTGCTGCGCGACGGCCTTCGGCGCTCCGGCTCGACCGGACG
>JANNWF010000345.1:0-10316 GCA_031408455.1 Pseudoxanthomonas sp.
AGCTGGTGTGGGTGTCTTCGACCAGCACCACGCCATTTGCTTTCACCACGCCGTACAGCGTCTCCAAGGTGGCAATTTGCTGATGCATGCGATGGCCGCCGTCATCGATCAGGATGTCGATGGGGCCGACCCGCTGACCCAACGCCGCAAGAAACTCGCGGTCGGCTTGATCGCCGATGAAGATCTCGATCCCGGGTTCGGCAAGCTCAAGCGCGCGCGGATTGACATCGACGCCGATGATGCGCGCCTGCGGCCCCAGATAGTGCCGCCACATCTGCAACGAGCCACCGTGGAACACGCCGATCTCGAGCAAGGTACAGGCAGTGCCGCGAAAACGCGCGAAGTGATGGTGATAGACATCCAAATAGTGTCGCCACTTGCTCATCAAGCGGCCGGGGTTGTTATCGAAGTAGGCGTGCAGCGGGTTGTCGGTGGTGGGGTTCATTGGGCAGATGGGGTGGTCTGGGACAGGGGAGTCGGCTGCGAATAATCTCGGTTGCAAGTAACCGTTCGCAAGCAGCAGCAGAGCAAGCTGCGCTACGAAGTCTCGATGCTGCGCTTCCCTGCATTGGTAGCGGAGCAAGCTCCGCTCTACGAAGGCTCGATGCTGCGCTTCCCCGCTCTGGTAGAGCGGAGCTTGCTCCGCTGCTTCAACACGATGCTGCGCAGTTGGCGAAGGCTGACCCTGCCACCTGCAATCAAGCCTTGCCCGGCAATCGACTCAAAATCTCCTCCCGCGCTTCGCGCAAGATCGAGTCGCGGTCCAGGCTGTCGATGATCTCGCGCACCACGCGCTTGGGGCCGTCTTCGCCCCAGCTTTTGCCCGCCGCAAGATAGCGTTGCGCAGCCTGCGCCACCAGCACCGTGGCATACCACGCCAAGGCGCCTTGGGTCACCGCAGTGAGCACAGTTGATAGGCCGCCGCTGCCTGCTTTCAAGGCCGAGGCGACCAAATGTACGCCCCAGATCGCGCCCATCAAGGCCACCATCTGTGCGCCAATCGTCGCCAACAGTTGGCCGGCTTCGGCGCGTGTCATTGGCAGGTTGTAGATGCGGCTCAAATGAATGACCAAGGCCACATCGATGCCGGCGGCGGCGAGCAGGTCGGCGACCGGAATCGGATTCAATCCCACCGCGACGCCCTTGGCGAGGCAATAGCTGCGGGTGACGCGCGCAGCCAAATCCTGCCGCAGCGCACTCAAGCGCGCGCCGACTTCGTCAGACAACTGCCCGGCGAACAGCACCGCATTGAGCGCGGCGAGCGTCTTGCCTTCGGCCTCGAGCACGCTGAGCAAGCGCACTCGCAGTGCATCGATATCGACCTCGCGCGGTCGCAGAACTTCAGTTTCGCTGCCGTCCTCACTGACTTTGAGCACGGTTTGCGGTGACGGTCGCGCCGCCACGGCCAGCACGTTATCCGGCGCGACCACACCTTCACTGTGTTGCCGCAAACGAGCCAACAGCTCATCGCGCTGCGCTGCTGTGTAACGGTCGGCTTTGTTCAGCACCAGCAACAGCGGTCGCCGGCTTTCAGCGATGCGGCGTAGCGCATCGGTCTCGCTGGCGGTCATGTCGCCATCGACCACGAACAGCAGCAAGTCACAGCGGCCGGCGATGGCATGCGCCAATTGTTCGCGCTGCTCGCCGTTGAGTTCTTCAATGCCGGGTGTATCGACCAGATGCACGTGGCCGTCGCTGGCCTCGTTCCACGGCTGCATGCTGCGCGCGGTGGTGGTGCCGTGCAGCACGCCGACGGCAAAGGCGTCGCGGCCCAGCAAGGCGTTCAGCAGTGCCGATTTACCAACACTGACGCGGCCAAACACGGCCAAATCGATGCGCCCGCGTTCCAGCTTGTCGAGCTGCGCTTCGACCTCGGCGTAATCCGCGGCCAGCGACTCGCGAATGGCTGGCGGAATCGAAGGATCGTCGAGTAAGGCGCGCAGGCTGGTAGCCGCCCGGACTAATGGATCGCCTGGCTGATTGCCATCGGCAGCGTTAGGCCACAGCTTGCGCCAACCTCGGCGCAAACGATCAAACGCGCTTTCGCTCACGGCGTGGCGCTGGGCTTCGCGGTCAATACGAGTTTGGTGCGCACGTTGACTGGATGAGCGATGGCTTCCGCATCGGCCCATTCGCCGGCACCGACGTTGAAGGCGATCCGATCCAAGCTTGCTTCGCCTTCAAGGGTGGCGGCGCTGCCGTCGCTGCTCCAGGTGAAGTCCAGCGGCACAGGTGCGCTCACGCCGCGCAGGGTCAGCACGCCCTCGGCTCGGAAGCGGCCATCTTCGAGTGGCGTGAATTTCTCTGCGAAGTAGCTGGCGGTGGGCTCGGCGCTACTATTGAAAAATGCTTCGTCGGCGAGCATTTCGTCGCGCTCGCTGTTTTGGCTATCGACCGATTTCAGGTCGATCTCCACCTCAAAACGGCTGGCAGTCAGTGCATCTGGCGCAAATCGAATGCTGGCGTTGAAGCGCTTGAAGACGCCGCTGAACTTTTCTCCTTGCGCCTCGCCCGAAAAGCCCAGGCTTGACTTGGGATCGGTCTGCCATTCGGTGGCAGCAACAGCGGGAGCAGCGAGGGCGCTGGCGAGGGCTAACAAAAGCGGCAACAGCAGTCGGATCATGGGGTGAGTTCCTTGGAGTTACCGCGGCTGGGCAGCATGCGCGTGAGGGTGGCGTCGCGCTTGAAGTAGTGATGATGGAGGGCGGCACCCACGTGCAGCGTGAACAGCGCCGCCAGCAGGTAGAAGCCGTACTCGTGCAGCATGCGAGCGAGCTGCTTGAGCTCGGGGTCAGCGGCGGCCAAGGCCGGCACCGAAAACAGCCCAAACCAACGCAGCGGAAAATTGGCCGCTGAGTTGTACAGCCAGCCGGACAGCGGCATGCCGATCATCAACACGTACAACAGCCCGTGGGCGCCGCTGGACAGGCGTTGTTGCCAGCGCGGCATGTCATCGGGATACGGCGGACGCCGATCCAGCAGTCGCCACAACAGCCGAATCAGTACCAGCGCAAACACGCTGAGGCCAATCGATTTGTGCCAGCCGTAGACCTTCACTTTGAACAACGAATTCGGTAGCTCTTGCATCAGCAATCCGACCACGACCAAGCCGATGATCAGCAGCGCAATGCCCCAGTGCAGCAGCTGCGCGGTGGTGCCCCAGCGGGCTTCGCTATTGCGCCATTGCATTGAGTGGGCTCCTGTGGGCAGTGGATTGGACGCAGCGTGACTTCAACGACTGCGAGTCTCCACCAGTCGCCGGAATGACAATGCGGGAGAGTTGGCGACTTGGAAGTCGATGAGGAGTCAGTCATTGAACGCTGCCCCCGGCGTTCGCAGCCGCGGGTTTACTTGGTGGATCGACGCTCACCCGACGTGCGCGACTCGCCTCAACTTCGATGATCAAACTAACGCTGTCGCCAATTGCCGACTTCCAGCTGCGCATCCCAAACTCGGCACGGCTCAAGGTCGCTGTCGCAGAAAAACCCAGCGTGCGGCGTAGCGTCAAGGGATGTCTGGCGCGACGGTTGAGCGTTGCCTGCAAGCTGACCTCTCTGGATTCGCCACGCAGGCTAAGCGTGCCGAAAATGGTCGCGTGAGTAGCGTCGATAGGCTCGATGCGGGTCGATTGAAAGCGCGCGGTCGGATGTGTGTCTGCGGCGAAAAAATCCGCCTTCAACATGCGCTGGTTCCACTTTGCATCACCCAGATCTAGACGCGCCAGCGGAATCGCCACATCAACGCTCGCAGTGGTCCAATCATCGGGATCAAACTGCAGCGTTCCCGTCGCGCCTGACAGAGCGCCCAAGGCGCGCGAAAAGCCGTAATGATCGACCGCGAACACCACCCGCGTATGCACCGGGTCGATGGAATAGTTCGCTGGTGCGGCGTTGAGGTGAGGCGTCAGTAACAGCGCCAAAAGGCCCAGCACAAAACGCAAATGAGAGGCTTCAAGGTGCATCGTTGGCGGTGCTCCGATGGTTGCGAGGGTCGTCGTCATTGCGACCACGCGCAATATCCCACGCCATGCCAGCCAACACGCGCAAGCGCTCGCTGCTGGGTTTGGCAAGTTCGTTGGCGAATGCACTCAAGGTGGCTTCGCGATCAAACGCGTGGGCGTCCGCCAAGCTCGTCGCCACCGCGCGACCCAGCGCGTCAAACAGCAAGCCATACGCCAGCGCGTGCACCAAGCCGCCACCCAAGGTGCCAGCGCCAGGAAAGGCTTTTAGCGCATTGCCGGCGATCGCCAAGGTAATCGCGGTGCTGCTCTTCGCGGTGCTGCCGACGCGGCTCAGCAAGCCATCCAGATCGATATCGCGCGCCTTGAGTCCATGCAGATTGCAAAGCTCGCTCACCATCGCGGTGGCGAGTGCGCCTTGGATAATTAGATCGGTGCCCGGCGCGACCGCCGCCATCGCGCCGACCACGGCGCGGCGCGTGTAACGGGTGATGCAGGCACTCGCAGCCTGCTGGCGATGCTCGATCTCGTTGGCGCTGAGGCGTTGATCCAGACGTATCAGGGTGGCGGTTTCGCGCGCTGGCTCAAGCGTTGCAGCGCCGACCTTGGCAATGACCGCCAACGCAGACAACAAGGCCTCGATCCGCGCAGGTTGCTCACGCTCGACGGTTTCGGAACGGCCATCGGCATATTCGCGCAGCACTGATTCGACATGCCCGGCGCTGATCGCGACGACCCGCACTTGGGGAAGCGGATAGCGCTCACGCAGACGCTTGATGACGGTCTCCCGCTCGTCATCGCGATAGCGGTCGGACTTGTTCAAAGCCAGCAGCAAAGGCCGTCCGCTTTGCAGCAAGGCACGGATTTCGGCGTCCTGACTGCGCGTCAATTCGCCATCTGCCACATACACCAAGGCATGCGCTCGCGCGGCTTCATCGCGCGCGACGGCTGCGCGCGCTTCGCCCGCAGGCTCGTTAAGGCCCGGCATATCGGCAATCTGCAAGGTGCGTCCATCGGCAAGGGTGGTGCGTGCGTGTTCGACTTGCCGCGTGCTGCCACCGCTGGCAGCGATCACCGGCGAGGCGTCGCTGACCAGCGCTTTGAGCAGGCTGGACTTGCCGCTGGAGACATCGCCGTACAAGGCGATCTGCACCACATCGGCTGTGCGTCGACGATCCAGTTCATCGAGTTCGCTGGCCAAAGACTGCTCGGCGGGTGGCAGTGCTGCCAGACGTTGCTCGATGCGTGGGCGATCAATGCTCGCGACAACGGCGGTGCGTGCCCGTCGCGGCTTCAGCAACCGCCATAGCAACCAGCCGCTGACGGCGACAAGCCCTGTCGCGGCGATGGCGAAAAGGCTGCTGATCCAGACGGGCAATAGCTGCAGCCGTTCCCACAACGTGACGGTCGAATCGACCAGGCCAACCAAGGCATTCAGGGCCAACAGCAAGCCGACAACGACCGCCAAGGCCAACACCCAACGGAGGTGATGACTGATGCGAGGGGGTGCAGGTTTGTCGGTTGGAGACATGCGGCGATTGTAGGCCGAGCGCGCGAACGGTCTGTTTGCACCGCATGCTCTTGGGGGACCGCGCTCCCGCGCGGCTGCACTTGGTCTTGCGAATGACTGGAAGAGCAGCGCCGCAGGAGCAACGCCCTCCGATGGCGTGCATCAAATCTGGTGAAGAGCCTAGCCATTGAATGGAGGGCCGCGCTCCCGCGCGGCTGCACTGGGTCGTGCGACCGGCCTCAAGTGCAGCGCCGCAGGAGCGGCACCCTCCAAAAGCGCCGTTGCCAGTGCCCTGGGCGAGCCTTAGTGCGTCGGCGCATCCACCAAGCTGCCCTTGTCCAAATGCACCGTATGACGAGCGTAGTCGGCGGCTTTGGGGTCGTGGGTGACCATGACGATGGTCTTGCCGAATTCTGAGTTGAGCTGTTGCAGCAGGCGCAATACTTCGTCGGCAGTTTTGCGATCCAGGTCGCCGGTGGGTTCGTCACAGATCAGCAAGCGTGGGTCGGAGACCAGCGCGCGGGCGATAGCGACGCGTTGTTGTTGGCCGCCGGAAAGCTCGTTCGGTTTATGACCGGCGCGATCTTCCAATCCCACCAAGCGCAAGGCCAGACCTGCGCGGCGACGGCGCTCGCCGCTGCTCATGTCGGTCAACAGCAGCGGCAATTCGACATTGCGTTGCGCGCTCAACACCGGCATCAAGTTGTAGCTCTGAAAAATGAAACCGACCGTGTTGGCGCGCCAGCTGGCCAACTCATCGCTACTCAGCGCATCGATGCGGCTGCCACCCACTTTAAGTTCGCCGCCGCTCGGCGAATCGAGGCCGCCGATCAAATTCAACAGTGTGGTCTTGCCCGAACCCGAAGGCCCCATCAAGGCGACGAAATCACCTTCCGGGATATCCAGATCAATGCCGTGCAAGACCTCCAGCCGCTCCTTGCCGCGCACGTAGACCTTGGTCAGGGCGCGGATCTCGACCAACGGCCGCGCCATCGCTGCGTTGCTCATGGGCTCAGGGCTCACAGAATCAGGGCGCAGGCGCGAGAGTGATTCGATCACCGTCGGCCAGTTTCGGCGCTGGCGACAGCACCACCACATCCTCGGCTTTCAGTCCGCTGAGCACGCGGCGCTCGGCATCACGGGTTTCGCCCAAACTCACGCTAACCTTCTTGACTACGCTCTCGCTGACCACAAACACCACCGCATCGGCGCCTTCACCGACGACAGCGCGCGTCGATACCCACACCCCGCCGCCGCTGGCTTTGGAGGCATCAGGATCGAGAAAACTCACCCGCACGCCCATGTCGGGAACGATGCGCGGGTCGCGGCTGCCCAGCGCGATGCGCACTTTCACGGTGGCTTTGGCCCGATCCGCGGTCGGAATAATGGCGATCACCGAAGCCGGGATGCGCCAATCGGCGTAGGCGTTCAGCACGGCTTCCACCGGTTGCTCCGGCTTGACGCGACCGATGTAGGCCTCGTTGACGTCGACCTGTACTTCCAACGAATCCATATCGACCAAGGTGCCGATACCGGTGCGGGTAAAACCGCCGCCGGCCGACACCGGGCTGATCATCTCGCCCGGTTGCGCGGCTTTGGCCACGATAACGCCCTTGAACGGCGCGCGGATGATGGTGTTGTCGACGCTGAGCAAAGTGACAGCGAGCTGGTCGCGGGCGACTTGCACTTGCTTTTGCAATTGGCTGAGGCGCGCGCGGCGCGCGTCGTAATCGGCCTTGGCTTGATCCAGCGTGGACACTGGCTGCAACTTGGCGGCAGTCATCTCGCGAGCGCGACGCAGGGTTTGTTCGGCCAATACCAGGGTCGCACGTGCCTCACCCAAGGCGGCTTCAGTCGCTGCCAGTTGCGAGGCCGCCAACGCAGACTGCGCCTCGGCATCGGTGGCGTCCAAGCGGGCCAGAATCTGGCCTTCCTCCACCTGCATGCCTTCCTCGATCAACACGTCCTGCACCTTGCCGGTGATCTTGGACGAGACCGTCGCGATGCGTCGCGGAGTGACATAACCAGACGCGTCCAGCACCGATACCGGGCCGTCATTGGCGGCGCTACGGGCGACGCCGGTTTCCACGCTCATGGGTCGGTTGCCCAGCACCATCGCGCCGATCACGCCGAGCACGACCACGGCGGCCAACACCCAAGGCCAACGCCTGCGCTTGGGGCCTTGGCGGCCACGATCAATGCGCAACTCGCGCAGCATGTCGCCAGCGCTGCTCGTGGATGAATTTGCCGAATCACTCATAAGTCTTGCTTCCCAGCATGCTCAATCTAGAAACGCCGGTACCCGGCCAGCAAGGTACCCACCATTAGTGTCTGCCAGTCGGTGTCAGCCAGATGTATAGCGCTTTTGCAGCATCGCGAACGCCGCGCGCAGTCCTTGCGCTTCGCCGCCGGCGGGACGGCCGGGTCGGCTGCTGTCGTTCCACGAATACACATCGACATGCGCCCAGCGCTGGCCCTCGCTGACGAAACGCTCCAAAAACAAGGCGGCGGTCACACAGCCGGCCATGCGCGAGCCGCCGCTATTGGCGATGTCGGCAATGCCACTTACTAGATAGCTGAGGTAAGGACGCCACAGCGGCATGCGCCATAGCGGATCGCGCTGCGCGCTCGCGGCAGCAAGATAGTCCGCCGCCAGCACATCATCGTTGCAGAACAGCGCGGGCAAGTCGGGGCCTAGCGCAATTCGTGCCGCGCCGGTCAGGGTGGCGAAATCCAGCATGAGATCGGGCTTGCTTTCGGCGGCGTAGAACATGGCGTCGCACAGCACCAATCGCCCTTCGGCATCGGTGTTGTCGACTTCCACGGTGATGCCGGCGCGCGTCTCCAACACTTCACCGGGACGAAATGCATTCGGGCCGATCGCATTCTCTACCGCCGGGATCAGCAACTGCAGGCGGATCGGCAGCCGCCGCGCCATGATCAATTGCGCCAAGCCCAACGCGTGCGCCGCGCCGCCCATATCTTTCTTCATGTTGCGCATACCATCGGCCGGCTTGATGTCGAGGCCGCCGGTATCGAAACAGACGCCCTTGCCAACCACGGTCACCAACGGGTGATGCGGCTCTCCCCAGGTCAACTCGATCAAGCGCGGCGCGCGATGACTGGCGCGGCCGACTGCGTGAATCGCGGGGAAGTTGTGTTGCAACAATTCTTCGCCGCGAATACAGCGAATGTTGCCGCCATAGGCGTTGGCGATGCGAACGCTGACGCCTTCCAATTCGTCCGGACCCATGTGCTCGGTCGGGGTGTTGACCAAGTCACGCACCAGGGCGCTGGCCTTCAACATAGTGAAGGCTTCGGACTGCGCCGCGGCGTCGTCGCCTAGCACCAGTCGCGCCGGCGCGCGGCTGCCTTTGCGGTAGCGTTCAAAGCGGTAAGCGCCCAAGCCCCAGCCCAACAGGGCTGTGCTGAGGGTCATCGCTTGGGTCGCCCCAGTGACCAGTCGATAGTCGCCAAGCGGCAAGCCGAATGGCGCATGGCCGATGGAGTAGGGATCCAGCGGATCGCCAATGCCGACGATGGCCGTGCCGATGCCGCCTGCCGGATCGGGCACACACAGCAAGCTGCCCGGCTCGGCGCTGAAGCCCTGCGCCTGGACCCAGCGCACGGTGGGGGCCGGTTGCGCGGAAAGGCTGGCGGCAAAGGCGTCCTTGGTCAGCGCCAACAGCGGCACCGCACGCGGACTGGAATCCTCAGTGGCAAAACAAGGCGGCAAGCTCATCGACAAGACTCAGGCGGTGTGGCGTTGAGAAGAGGCAGCGGCGGCGAGCAGCCAATCCGCCAGCTGATGCAAATCCGTGATTTCGATATCGGCGCGCGGCAGCTCGGCCGGCCACGTCATTTGATGGCGATTGACCCAGCAGGTCGGCATGCCCGCCTGCGCGGCACCGACCACATCCAGATGCGGATCATCGCCGACATGCAGCACCTGCGCTGGAGGCAGATTCAGTCGCTCACACGCGGCCAGAAAGATTCCCGCGTCGGGTTTAGCCGCACCAAACTCGCGCGCGCAGATGGCGAACTGAAAATGCTGACCCAAGCCAATGCGTTGCACGTCGGCATTGCCATTGGTCAGCGCTGCGAGCCGCCATTGACCGGCCAAGCGAACCAAACCGGTCGGGACATCGGGATACAACTCCACTTGGTGACGGGCCGCGATGAAGGCCTGAAAGCAGGGTTCGACCAAGTCTGGATCGGCGCCTACATCCGTCAGCGCGTGCTGCAGTGATAGCTTTCGCTGCGCGGTGAAGTCATGCGCCAGATGTGGATGCTCGGCAGCGATACGCTCGCGCAGCAGGCGCATCTCCGCCACTGGCCAGCGCTTCGCAACCAAGGGGGCGTGCGTGTGCAGGAAGTCTTGCAACGCGGCTTCGGCATGCTCGATCACCGGCGCGATCGGCCACAGCGTGTCGTCGAGATCGAGGGTAAGGGCGAGGATCAACGGCACGCTGCTGAACGAGTGGAAGCGAGGCGCAACATAGCATGCAGAGTCTTGCGCCGAGGTGAGGCTGGCGGCAAAGGTCGGATCAGTCAGGCGCACACCCGAATAGCATTGCGGCCCCAGGCCATAAAACAGCGGAGCAAGCTCCGCTCTACCAATGCAAGGCGACAAGTGCCCTTGTAGAGCCGAGCTTGCTCGGCTGCTCTGCTCTATCAATGCAAGGCGACAAGTGCCCTTGTAGAGCCGAGCTTGCTCGGCTGCTCTGCTCTACCAATGCAAGGCGACAAGTGCCCTTGTAGAACCGAGCCTGCTCGGCTGCTCTGCTCTACCAATGCAAGGCGACAAGTGCTCTTGTAGAGCCGAGCTTGCTCGGCTGCTCTGCTCTA
>JANNWF010000346.1:0-6093 GCA_031408455.1 Pseudoxanthomonas sp.
TTTCGAGGTCATCGACATGGGCGTGATGGTGCCCGCGCAAACCATCTTGGATCGCGCGCGCGCGGAGAACGTCGATCTGATCGGTCTCTCCGGCTTGATTACACCATCGCTGGAAGAAATGACTCATCTGGCGCGGGAGATGCAACGGCAAGGCTTCACCACGCCATTGTTGATCGGCGGAGCGACCACGTCACGCGCGCACACGGCGCTCAAGATCGCCCCGCACTACCGCTCGCCAACCGTATGGGTCAAGGACGCTTCGCGTGCGGTTGGCGTGGCGCAGTCCTTGATCAGTGCCGACCTGCGCGGCAATTTTGTCGCGGCCAATGAGTCTGACTACGCTGCGATTCGCGAGCGCCACAAGGATCGCGGCAGCCACAAGCGCTTGGTCAGTCTCGATGCCGCGCGTGCGCAAGCCTTCAGGGGTGACTGGAGCGCTTACACGCCGTCGGAACCGAAGCAACCGGGCATCACTGTATTTGACGATTACCCGCTGGCCGACCTGGTCGAGATCATCGACTGGACGCCGTTCTTCCAAACCTGGGAACTGGCTGGCCGCTACCCAGCGATCCTGACCGATGAAGTCGTCGGCGCGCAGGCCAGCGAGCTGTATCGCGATGCGCGCGCCATGCTCGAACAGATCGTGGCCGAGAAGTGGTTGCAGGCCAAAGCCGTGGTTGGATTGTGGCCAGCCAATTCGGATGGCGATGATGTGATCGTGCAGCTGCCGGACGGCACGCCAGAAGCAAACACGCGACTGCACTTTCTGCGTCAACAAGTCGACAAACCGGTCGAGCGACCGGACTTCTGTCTGGCTGACTTCATCGCTCCGAAAGCCGCGGGTAAGCCAGACTGGATCGGCGCGTTCGCGGTCACCGCGGGCATCGGCATTGAGCCTCACCTCGCCCGCTTTGAGGCCGAGTTCGACGATTACCGGAGCATCTTGCTGAAGTCGCTCGCCGACCGTCTGGCAGAAGCGCTGGCCGAGCGCTTGCATCAGCGTGTGCGCACTGAGATCTGGGGTTATGCCGCACAGGAAACGCTCGATGCCGAAGCGCTGATCCGCGAGCAATACCGAGGTATTCGCCCAGCGCCGGGTTATCCCGCTTGTCCCGATCACACTGAGAAAGGCACGCTGTTCAGACTGCTGGATGCAGAGCAAAACACCAGTTTGAGCCTCACTGACAGCTTCGCGATGTACCCCACTGCCGCTGTGTCCGGGTACTACTTTTCGCATCCGGACAGCCAGTATTTCGTGCTCGGCAAAGTCTCGCGCGAGCAAGTGGAAGACTATGCCGTGCGCAAGGGTTGGACGATGGCGCAAGCCGAGCGTTGGCTGGCACCGAATCTGGACTACGACCCGGATTGAGTGGGTTTGCTCCCCTCTCCCTTCGGGGTGAGCGAGTGCGCTTGCGGACCAAAGGTCCGCGCGCTCGCGAACGCCCCAACGCCTCGCGTTGGGGCCGGGCCAGGGGTCGGGGGTGAGGGTACGAGTTCGGAATGAAATCTCAGAACTTCGGCCGAACCCTCAACCCACCCCGCGCCCCCGCCGGCGCGCTTTCACGCGCGCTGGCACTCAGCGTCGCGCAAACCTTTGGTTTGCAAGCGCTCCGCTTCGTCCCAACGGAAGAGGGCTTCAATAGGCCTAACGCGACCGACATGCCCCGGTAGCCGTAGTTTCGCGATCACCATCGTCGTAAAGCACGTTGATGGTGCTGCCGTCGCTTCCCAGCTGAGTGATCTGGCCGCCGTACCACTCATCACCACCTTGCCATTGGCATTCGATACGCGTACCCACGGTCCAGGTATAAGGCCGGACCAGATGCACCGGCAGATTCTCGTGAGTCCCATCGTCGTAGGCGATTGACACGTTGTTGCCCGAGCGCGCCTGTACGACTCCGGGAAACCAGAATTGACCACCACGCCATTGGGCGAGCACCCAGTCGCCGGGTTCTTGTGCCATGACTTCACGCGGGAGCAGCAATGCCAGAATCAGGCTGAGCAGGAAAGCGGTGGTCTTCATGGAAAGCTCCGTCGGATGGATGGGATGAACGATGATTCCGGTGTGGCGCAAGCAGCTAGCTCCAATACTGTTCTCTTGAACTCGTCATTCCGGCGAACGCCGGAATCCAGCGGTTGGGTCCCAGACTAAGGTTCAAACAAAGCTGGATCCCGGCTTTGGCCGGGATGACAGTCCTTGGGTAAGTGCCATTCCTGTCTGCGTCCTTGATGCGTTACGCCACATCAGTCTACTGCGGCACACATTCGCCCAACAGCTGGCGCAATTTGTCTGCGCCCAACTCTCGCAATCGGGCAACATTGCGGACGGGAATCCCAGCCACATCGGGGTAATTGGCAATCGCCTGCTCGACACTTTCTTCGCGCAGCAAATGCAACATCGGATACGGCGAACGGTTGCTGTAGTTCTCCGCGTCATCCTCATCCGTGCCACCAAACTGATAGCGCGGATGAAAGCTGGCGATTTGGTAAACGCCCTCCCAGTCCATGTCCGCTAGCAACTCATCGGCCAGGTTCAAGAACTGGTTGTAGATTGCAAAATCTTGCAGCACCTGCGGATGGATCAGCAGCGTCGTTTCCACCTCGGGCTGCGCATCGAGCAACACCAACTCGGCGTGTAGGGCGTGCAGCAGCTGTTCCTCATCCGTTGCATCGGTAGTCACGAATCGCACCCGATCCTGCTCCAGCTCACGTCTCGCAAACGGACACAGGTTCATCGCCACTACTACGCGCTCGATCCATGTTTGGGTGGCGCCTATGGCTGGGTGGTTGTCGCTGCTGTCGCTGCCTGCGGTCATAGATGGTTCCTTCCTTCTCCGCGGGGGGTGATGCAGCAACGCACAGCTGCTAATTGCTGACTAGACTTGGCTCGAACCCATTGCGAAAGATCAAGCCACCCGGCGCTTCTGGAGTGCGCACGCAATTGTAGGTTTCGCCGATCCGCGCCCCCGTATCGATGATCGCGAAATCGCCGACCAAGACCGGCGTCCGATTACCGATGCTGCCGTTCCAAAAAATCTGCGGCGTGATGCCCAAGCTCGCCCATGTGGCCGTGCTGTGGCGGTCGCTGCTGAAGGTCAGCGCAATATTGCCGCCATCAGATAGCACGATGCCGTAGCGTTGCATGGTGCGCAGGATCACTTGCGCGGCCGCGTTATAGCCAGCGAAATTGAAGTCACTACGCAAGCGCATGCGCACGCCGTAGGGCACTGTATCTAGCGGCCCACTCGGGCCGCCCGCATGAGTCGCGGGTCGCACATACAAGCGGCCCTCCACGCCGCCGAGGGTGATGTCGCTAGCCATACGCGCATTCGGCAGAATGAAGCGAATTGCGTGGCCGAGATCACCGGCAACCATGGCGGCCGTCGCAACGTCGTCAGCATTGGGAGCCAGCGCAGCAATTGGAAATCCAGCCGCATCCGCACTGGTGCAGTGCTCGCCTCGACCCTCTCCCGGATAGACGCGATTCAGATCCCACACCGCCAGACACAAGGCGTTGATCTGGCCATTGATGATGTTGGCGGCAAATGCTTCGTACAGCAGGCTGCCACGCTGTACCAGCAGGTGACAGTCCTCGACCGAGTTGGGGCAGATTTGCCCGTTCTGTGCCTCAATCGCGGCATTCGCCGGTACTGGCATCAGCGTGCCAATGGGCTCGCAATCGGGTGCGTAATAACCGTCCGGTTGGCCGTCCGCATCGAGGTGTTCGATGATCGGAAGTTCCGGAGCGATTTCGCCAGGGGCCATGCGCCGAAAATGCAGACCAAAGTCGATCTGCATGCGATTGGCGTTGCCCCACCCGCCCAGCGCGACCAAACGATTGATCATGGGCAAGGATTGCGGATGCAGCGGCGCCGCATTGATAGGTTGGTGCCAGACCGCCGTCGGCGGAAAACGCGGCGCTTGTGCCGAGCAGAGTTCGGTCACCGCCAATATCGTGGGCAACATAACAATTCGAACAAGCACTAGAACGCGCATGGCGCTGCTCCTTGATGACCCGCTTTCCCACCATTGTAGGAGCGCCAGCGCGCGCGATGGGCCAAGCAATAGGTGCCAACCCACGTATGGGCAAGCAACTGCTCTCCTGAGGGCTTCGCTTCGCTGTGGGAGGGCGCTGCTCCTGCGGCGCTGCCCTTTGTCTGCTGCCGTGCGCATCAAGAGCAGCCGCGCGGGAGCGCGGCCCTCCTTCGCTGCAACTAGCCCGGACTTTTCATGAATTCACGTGATGATCGCGCAGGATATTGATTGCACGAGGGATTATCTGAAGGAGCGTCGTGTCGGGCCATACGGCCGACCGAGCGCAGCGAAGGCGCAGCAAGCGCAGCGGGCGTTGCCGCGCAGCGGCCGACTGAAGAGAATTCCTTGTGCGGTCAATAGACATCGGAGCGAATGCTCCGCGTAGCGGCGAAGCCGCCGAACGAGGGCGCGTGCGATTCATGAAAAGTCAGGGCTAGCAACCCGTGGTATCTCGAACTTAGTTCAGTTGGGTCTGCAGTCCTACCAAACTAGATCGTCAGGCACCTGATACTGCGGGTCGGCGTATGGGTCTTCCTCGGCGGTCGCGTTCGGGTCGACTTTCAAGGCGATGGCTTGGGGAAAGATCTGCTCGGCCTCGGTCAGCACGTCTGCGCTGACCAACAGGTAACGCCCCTCGTTTTGCACCACGCCAAGCTCGCCAGCGTTGAGCGCTTTTAGCTGCTCCGCATTGACATGAATACGCTTGATCTTGCCGCCGTAGTCGAAGTGTCGAGTGAGTTCGGCGAGCGGATCGTTGAGTCCTTTGTCACGCAAGAATGCGGCCAATGCTGCCCGCGCTTCACGCCTTACTCGGGCCGCTTCTTGCTTGGCTTGCTCGCTGGCAATACGTTCGGCCTTTTCCTGCAGCGCACGCAGCGCGAACGCTTTGCCCAGATCCATTTCCGGGCCACGCGCTGACCTTGCGGCTGGCCGTTTGTCAGTGCGACTCGGCGCGACCACCGCTGCGCGTGGATTGGGATTGGGATTGGGATTGGGATTGGGATTGGGGTTGGCATTGGGATTGCTACGCGGCCGTCCATCCTGCGGACGCCTCGCATCACCGCTTGGCCGGTTATCTCGCTTGCGCGGATCGCTGCCATTGGTGGCAGGTCTAGCGTTCCGCTGAGCACCTTCATGCGGCCGTCGATCACCGTTGGAAGTCGGACGAATTGGCGCAACGGGTTTTTCAACGACGGGCGGCTTGAAGCCAAGCTGAGCCAGTTGATCGCGTAGGGAAATGCTCATGGGGCGTTAACGTAAAAGACGGATTGTTGCGGCCCTTGACGCCCTCTCCGATGTTCGGGAGAGGGCTGCGTAGGAGTTAGGAAGAACATCGCTGCTGACGCTCATGGCGGCGTGGACTTGCATGATGCGTGGTGGCTGGTCGCCATGATCGTCAGCATCACCAATGCGGCGGCGGTGTTTCGTCGGCGGCATCGGCATGCATGCCATTGCGAAGCTGGCCGAGATCATCGAAGGCACGCCGCAACATCTCGGCGCTGCGCGCCACTTCGACACGACTGGCAGCAAGCGCGTCGCTCAATTCCAGCAAGGCTTGTTCTTGAAAAGCCAATCGACTTTCGATATCGACCAGTCGTTGCTCGGTTGACGAATGATCGGCTGCCGCGGAGCGGCGCGTTGGCTCAATGCTCATCAATCAACTTCGGAAAATTCAGCAGGTAGGCGGCGTGATGATAACTGCGGCGGCTAAACCGTGTACGCGCGGCCAAAAAGCAAACGGCCGATGCGAGGCACCGGCCGTTGCTTGGTGAAACGACGCTATGTCGCAGGCTGCAAGTCTAGGCTTGCAACTTACTTGGCCGGAGCAGCGGCCGGCTCTTTCACGATCTCGATCAACTCGACCTCAAAACGCAAGGTCGCGTTCGGACCGATAGGACCCGGCGTACCGCGGTCGCCATAGGCCAGCTCGGACGGAATCCACAGGGTGTACTTGGCGCCGACCGGCATCAGCTGCAGGGCTTCGGTCCAACCTGGGATAACGGCATTCAGCGCGAACTGGGCCGGCTCACCACGATCCACCGAGCTGTCGAACTTGGT
>JANNWF010000347.1:0-1504 GCA_031408455.1 Pseudoxanthomonas sp.
ATGGCTTCGTTGGTTTGTTCGATCAGGCGCGAAACCGCAGCCTCACCAGCCTGGTCAAGGCGTTGGCGGGCGTCATCTTCGGGGCCGGCATCTTCAGCCGGATCATCGCCATCGTTGGGTGTTAGGGTTGCGGCATCGGACTGTTTGGCAGTTTGTCGGCGCAAGGAGCGAACCATGCGGCGCAGCTCTGCTCCGGCAGCGGGGGCTTTGATGGTGGTATCAACTTCGGCGGGTTGAGGAAGAGTTTCTGCATCATCGCGGCGCACTTTTATCACGCGGGCACGCGCTCGCAGGGCCTTTTCCGATGGACTGATTGCTGGCGCGATATCCGGGCCGTAGGCGTTGTCAATTTCTTCAATGACCGGGTCAATGGCCACTTCGGCCTCGGCTGCCAATTCTTCGGCAAATTCGGCGTCTAGCGAGGAGACGGAAGGTGCCGCTTCAACAATTTCCGCCTCGTCGTCATAGTCGGTGTCGGCATAGTTCGCGTCAGCGATTTCGTCATCGTCGAAATTCGCGGCAGGGGCGATGTCTGCAGGGGTTTCGATATCGTCATTTTCGGCAGTGTCACCGTCAAGGGTACGTAGATCTTCCAAGTCTTCTTCGCTGACGGCATAGTCTGCTGTGATTGTTTCAGAAACATCGGCGGCGACTATGGGATCGACGGTGTCAGACACCGGCGCCGTTGCTGTTTCGTGGATAAGCGAGGACAGCACGCTGTCATCCGTTTGCGCGGAAAGCGGATGGTCTTGGTCTGCGGCGGCGGGTGCATCGACGGGAAGTTGATCCATCAGGGCGGACAGATCCACCTCGATATAATCGTCCTCTGTGTCGTCATCACTAAACCCTGCGGCAGCGGCCAGCAATTCAGTTGCAGTCAGGTCAAGCTCTGCCGCAGCGAGATTTTCGGCGTCGTCATAGTCGGCGTTTTGGGCGCTTGCGTCTGGCGCTGACCATGTGTCGTCTTCTGTGACGTCTGATTCAAAAACGACTGACGCATATGTGGCGGTCAGGGTGTTTGTGGTGGCGACGTCATCGACGTGTTGATCCTCCGAATAGTCGGTGAGAATCGGTTGGGATGCAGCGGGCGTTACCGCTGCAGGAGCAACTTCTGCCGGGGCATTATCGCGCGGTTCGGCCAGTTCGGCATTGGCCACAGCGGCCCGGATTCGCAACAATTTGGCAGCAACGCCGTCGGGCATTGGTGCGGGTTCGGGCGCAAACGTGGGTGCAGGTGCCGGTGCAAAAACAACCGGTGCGACGGTGGCGGCGGGCTGTTCAGCGGGCATGGGGCGGGGTGCATCCATAGCATCGCCAGTGCGCAAAACAACGCCATTTTCGTTGATTTTCGCCTCTACCCGACGCTGAACTTCACGCTCCGCGATCTTTAGCAGCATGGCTGCATCAGGGGTTGGCGGTTCAGCGCCGAAATAGCGATCTTCCGCCGCCAGATCACGGAAATATTCGGCAATTGCCCGCATCGTGTTGAAAGGGTCATCGAACC
>JANNWF010000348.1:0-2296 GCA_031408455.1 Pseudoxanthomonas sp.
CAATCTGCTGGTCTATGGACCGGGACAGTTCTTTGTCGGCCACCAGGATTCCGAGAAGTGCGACGCGATGATCGCGAGCCTGGTAGTGGGATTGCCGTCGAACTTTGGCGGCGGCGCGATGCTGATCGAACATCATGGTGAGAAAGTCGTGGTCCGCGGCTCGGCCAGCAAGCTCAGCTTCACCGCTTTCTACGCGAATTGTCGGCACGAGGTGCGTCCCGTCACGCAGGGCTATCGCGTGGTCATGACCTACAACCTGCGGCTCGAAGGCAAGCCACAACCGGCCGCCCCCCCATCAGCCGCCTTGAACCCGCTGATTGAGCGTGTGCGCCAATACTTTGCCTCGAAAACTGCGCCACGCTGGGCGGGAGACGGCGAAAGCGCCGTGCCTGACCGTTTGATCTACCTGCTCGACCACGAGTACACCCAGCGCGGACTGGGCTGGCAGCGCCTGAAAGGCGCCGATGGCCTGCGCGCACTTGCCCTGCAAGCGACTGCTGCTGCGCTGGACTGCGGGATCTCCCTAGCGTTGGCCGATGTTCACGAGACTTGGAGCTGCGAGCCTGAGTTTGATTTTGACGTTGGTGACGGGCGACGTGGGGGTTACCAAGGCGAGTGGGACCAAGCCGAAGCCGAAGACGGCGACGACGACGAGCCGCTGTCCACGAGCGACCACGAACTTACCGATCTCATCGACAGCGAAGCGGAGATCAGGCACTTCGTGAGCGCCGATGGCAAGGCGGTCGCGATGGCCAATGCGATTGACCCGCGCGAGCTTTGCTACACCAAGCCGTCGGTGGAGTTCGATCCATTCGAGTCCGAGTACGAAGGCTACATGGGCAACTATGGCAATACGGAGGAACGCTGGTATCACCGCGCGGCGGTGGTGCTGTGGCCGCGCGAACGTGCCTTTGTCATGCGCGCCAAGGTCGAGCCACACTGGGCCTTGGGCGCATTAAGCCGAACACTCAAGGCTCAGGGTTCTAGCCCCGCTGTCGCGCAGGCCGCGCAGTTGCTACCGTTTTGGGCGCAGGTCATCCGCCAGACCGACGACCACCGCGTGTTCGCGCGGGCGCTGGCCGTGGCCGCACGACTTGAAACCCCGCGGCTTGCGGCAGGGCTGTTATCGCCGTTCGCATTGCCACAACTCAAGCCAAACATGGCGGCGCATTGGCTGCACTGCATCGAGCGCTACGGCCTGGACTGGTCCAAGGACCGGCTGGTGGAGTGGCTGCCGCCGCCGCACGCATCCGAAAGCCAGAGGCTGCAGTGGATCACCAACGACCTGCCGGAGCTGTGTCAGGCACTGCACGACGCTGGCGGCAAAGATGCGCGTTCACTCGCCGATGTCTTGCTGGAGCAGGAATGGCGCTGGCTGAGCGAGCGCTGGCAGGTACGCGACAATATTCAGGCGTTGAGGTCGCGGGAAGAAGCCTTGGCCGTGCTCAGCCCACCGCTGCTCGCGCTGATCGATGCTGCAGCACGAATCGAGAATACCGCCGTGCGCGACGGAGTCGTCGCCGCGCTTACCGCCTCTCATGGAGACGTTGCGACCATGGCCACGCTTGCGCTCGGTTTCCTGCGGTCTGCGCAAGCGCACCCCAACGCTTCGCTGCGCGATGTCTTGGCGCCACTGCGGGATCATTGGTGCCGGCAACTCACCGACATCCTCCTCCAAGCGCCTCGCCACGAGGATGATTGGTCGATCCACCTGCCGCTACCGTGCAAGTGCAAGTTCTGTGTCGAACTCGACGGATTCCTGCGAGACCGCCAACGCACCCGCCATGAGTGGCCGTTGGCCGAACAGAATCGCAAGCATCTGCATCACATCATCGATAGCTGCGAGCTGCCGCTTACCCATGCGACCCGACGCAGTGGCCGGCCCTACGTGCTGGTGCTACAGAAGACCACTGCCATGTTCGCGCGCGAAGCGGCGCAGCGTCACACCTGGATTCTGGACCTCGATTGGCTGAAGCAATCGTCGAACGTGAATTGAGACTGCTTTGAACTGGAATCATTCTGTGGCCCTAACCAACGTGCCTTCCTGCGACCTGTCGGTCGCCCCTAACCAACATGCCCTCCTGCGGCCTGTCGGTCACCCCTCAACAAGAAGACGTCATGACCACGATCACCAAGCGCTATGTGGATGCCGTGAACTACGCACGTGTCGCCCATGCCGCCCAGGTCCGCAAGGGCTCGGGCATTCCTTACCTCTACCACCTGCTTGCTGTGTCGAGCCTGGTGATGGAGTACGGCGGCAACGAAGATCAAGCAATCGCTGGCCTGCTGCACGATG
>JANNWF010000349.1:0-1725 GCA_031408455.1 Pseudoxanthomonas sp.
CAAGGCGAAGGCGCTGGAAACTTTCAACCAGTACAAGGGCAAGCCGGAAAGCATCATCCGCAGCGTGATGCAGGTGGCCACAGGCTACCCGTTCTACAACCTGTCGAAGCTGGAACTGCGTCCCTCTCAGAAGAACATCAACTCACTTCTCGACGACCCGAGCAATCTTGCTCCCAACCTCAATAGCTACATCAACGGCTACTCGCCCAACGTCCGCGCGATCTTTGAGCGCTTCAAGTTCGGCGAGCAGATTGAGCGGATGAGCGAGAAGAACCTGCTGTTCAAGGTCGTGCAGAAGTTTGCCTCTTTCGACCTCAGCTTTTCGCAGCTTTCGGCGGATCAAGCAGCCATGCAGATGGGCTACGTGTTCGAGGAGCTGATCCGGATCGGCGCCGAGCAATCGAACGAAGAGGCCGGCGAGCACTTCACCCCGCGCGAAGTCATCCGGCTGATGGTCAACCTGCTGCTCTCGCCCGAGCAGGATCTGCGCCGCAGCCATGTCGTCAAGACCATCTACGACCCAGCCTGTGGCACCGGCGGCATGCTGTCGGTGGCCGAGAAGTACATCCGCGATCTCAACAACGAGGCCAAGCCGCACCTGTACGGTCAGGACTGGAATGACGAGGCCTGGGCCGTCTGCCGCTCAGACATGCTCATCAAGGGCGAAGACGCCGACAACATCGCGCTGGGCGACACCTTCACCAAGGACGCGCACGCCAGGGACGACCAAGGCCAGAAGCGCCGCTTCGACTACATGCTGGCCAACCCACCGTTCGGGGTGGAGTGGAAGCAGCAGCAGCGCTACATTGAGCACGAGCGCGACACCCTCGGCTACAGCGGCCGTTTCGGTGCCGGCACGCCGCGTATCAACGACGGTGCATTGCTCTTTCTGCAGCACATGATCGACAAGATGCGCGCAGCGTCCGAGGGCGGCAGCCGCATCGGCATCGTTTTCAACGGCTCGCCCCTGTTCACTGGCGACGCCGGCGGCGGCGAATCGGAGATCCGCCGCTGGATCATCGAAAACGACTGGTGCGAAGCCATTGTCGCTTTGCCCGAGCAGCTGTTCTACAACACCGGCATCAGCACCTACATCTGGGTGCTAAGCAATCGCAAGGAACCGCACCGCAAGGGCAAGGTGCAACTCATCGATGCTCGCAACCACTGGGTGCCGATGGAGAAGAGCCTTGGCAACAAGCGTCGGCGCATTGGCGATCCGTCCGACAAACCCAAAGATCCTGACCATATTGCCGACATCACCCGCCTGCATGGTCAACATACCGATGGCAGCACGCGCTGGGTGCTGTTCGACAAGGACGGCAAGGTGGCCGACCTGCGCGCCGAAGCCCCCGCCTCACCCGCCCCTGCGGGTCAGACCTGGAAGCAGCTGATCGTCAGCAAGGTGTTCGACAACGAAGACTTCGGCTATCACAAGATTACGGTCGAGCGCCCGCTGCGTCTGAACTTTCATGCGACATCAGAGCGCCTCGCCCTCCTTGAGGACGAAACCGCCTTCAAGAACCTCGCGAGCAGCAACAAGAAGGACGAGGCAGCGCGGATGAAGGACATTGCCGCGGGTGAAGTCCGGCAACAGCAGATTCGAGATCTTCTTGCCGAGTTCGCCCGGCGCGAGCCTGGCCGGATCAACGACCGCAAAGTCTTCCTGGAGCGACTGAAGCCCATAGACCGTGAAATGGGTGCTCGCCTCGCCGCGGCGGAACTCAA
>JANNWF010000350.1:0-2636 GCA_031408455.1 Pseudoxanthomonas sp.
GAATGGTCTTTGTATCTCGTAAATCAAAGACTCCTCCGACGGGAGCGGCTGATCAAGCTCCCCGAGGGGGATTACCCCGCCACCATCACGCTGTGTGATCGCCAGCAACGGGAAGGCCATCGAGGTTGGTGGTCCTGCTCAGACTGCGTCCGCGCAGTGTCAGGCGCACGAGACCAAAGTGCCCGTACAGGTGCGAGAGTGGATAGCTCCCGCCCCGGCGTCGCCTGACCTTGTATTTGTGACGCAACCACCGGCGCAACCGCGTTGCGGTGTAACTGTCTAGCGCACGATAGGCCCGACTGACCGTCCCTACTTGGAAGTAGTTCGGCTTGTCGCGTGAGATGGAATTTCGTCCTCGTTGCGAGACAGCTTCTGGATATTTGACTGCAGCGAAACGGTACCAGAGTGAGTCTTCAACGCCGCGAACCGCACGGAAATGCCCTAGCCATCGCCTTTGCCATCACTTCCGCCGCTGCCAGTTGCTGCACCTTCGGATCGCGGATCGCCTCGTCGATGAACATCTGCAGTATGTCCTTGGCGCGCTGCCCGGTTTTCGGCGGGCAAGTGAACTCGCGCGCGTCGTCGAAACCCGAGAACTGGCGCAGCCCTTCGTACAGGCCGCGCAGGTAAGCGGTGCACAGGCGCAGTGCCTCGTCATCCTTCAGGCCGGCCTCGCACTGGCGCAGCAGTGCCGCGGCTTTATAGCCATGCGGTTCGGTAGCTACACCGACAGTGCAGCCCTCCGATTGCAGCAGCGTTGCGCCCACGAGCACATTGAAATGCTTCTCGGGCGCAACCCTGATGTATTCGCGCAGATCGGGCGCGAGGCGTTCGAACAAAACGTCGTAAACGAGCCCGGGGTCGAACTGGCAAGCCGGCGTGGTCAGCCCATAGCGCGCCTGCGTGGTGATGAGCGCGTGGTAGAGGCCAGCCACGCGCGACTGACAGAGGGTCGCCTTGTTCTGATCCGGGCCAAAACACTCGGCCGCCTCGGCGACAGCTGGGGACGGCATGAGCAGCGCGCATATCAACAGGCCAGTTGCCGCCGCCGTCCGAACGATGCTCATTTTAGTTTTCCGTCGCAGGAGTGGCACGCCCAAGCATGCCAGTATGAAACATTGCGGCGAAACCGTGCCCTCCATAGCTGCTCCGGTTGCTTCCGGCTGGAGCGGTTGCCGGGTGGGGCTTGCACCCACTGGAAAGGCGCCGGCCAGGTCGGCGGCTTCTCACTGCACGCAGGCGTGGCCGCCGAAGCGCACGAAAGCCAGAAGCTCGAACGCCTCTGCCGCTACATCGCGCGTCCGGCGATTTCGCAGAAGCGTTTTTCGATCCCGCCGCAGGGCAAGGTGCGGTACGAACTCAAGACGCCGTGGCCGACCGAGCGAGCACAGCGAGTGAAGGCGCAGCGAGCACAGCGAGCGTTGCCGCGCAGCGGCCGAACGGCACCAGCCATGTCGAATGGGAAGCCGTGGACTTCATCGCCAAGCTGGCGGCGCTGGTGCCGCCACAGCGCCCCCACCTCACCCGGTTTCACGGCGTCTTTGCGCCGAACGCGAACCTGCGCGCGCAGCTGACGCCATCGGGGCGCGGCAAACGGTTTGTCACCGATGCCGCACCGGCTGACATCGACGCCAACGCCGATCACCGCTCCCCCCGACGAAAAGCGCCGGGCGTTGACGTGGGCGCAACGCATCAAGCGTGTGTTTGGCATCGACATGAGCACCTGCGTCCACTGCGGCGGTGCGGTACGGATCGTGGCCAGCATCGAAGAACCCACAGTCATCCGCGCCATCCTCGCCCACTTCGAAAAGCACGACGCGATGGAGAAAGCGCACTACCGGCCCCGACCGCGCGGGCCACCGGCCGTGGACATGGCCGCGTAGTCGCCTGTGAGCCGCGTGGAGGTTGCGAAGTCGGTGCGGGCCCCGACCTGAGACAGCACGCGGAGCGCGACGCCCTTGGGCAGAGACGCCGCCGCGGGCGCGCGCGGCTCAGTACCGCGTCCGCATCGAGTCCCGCGCCCGCTCCTGCGTCGCAGGACTCGGGGCCTTCCTCGCGAGGGCATAGTCCGAGGCCTTGCCGATGCGGGCCGCGGCTGCCGATCACGAAGGCGTTAAGCGGGTTTGGCCATGGCGCCTGTCGCGTTGGTTGCTCGGGGTCACGCGGAGTCTATGCGATGCGACTCGCTCGGCACCGACATCGAGTCAGCGTTTGCACGGTGCTGTCCTTCTTGCGGGCCAAAGACGGCGCTTGGCGACGCCTGTGGCGCGGCAGAGGGGCTGCCATCGATGCAGCCTCGGCTGACGTCAAAGCAAACGACGACCGCCGCCCACCCGACACACGCCGCCGTTCGATGAGCTGGGCACAACGCCTCAAGCGCGTGCTACTCCGGGCATCCTGCCCTCCGCCCTTCGGGCCAGCCTTCGGCTGTTCCCAATCGCTCCAGGCGATTGTGTCGGCGTCGACGTGAGTGCCTGCGTCCACTGCGTTTATTGATGATTTGCCGTAGAGTAACGTGGGCAAGATTTTGTGGCGGGAGTTGCGGGATGTGAAGCCAACCGCTTAGGGACGGGCCGCTCTGCGCAAGCCGAGAGTGGCGAGTCAACGCCGAGTTGTCCCCCGCCGACTGGAAATTG
>JANNWF010000351.1:0-3082 GCA_031408455.1 Pseudoxanthomonas sp.
AGCGAACGACGAGATCGGCGTGCCTGACGCCTTGTCAGTCGCCGTCTGCGGATCGACGACCAAGTTCTTCTGCTGCACCTTGAGGTCGGTACCGGAGGCGACCGTAACGCCGTTGGCGGCCGTGATGCTGACGCGTGAGAAGCCGTGGTTGCTGAACAAGCCCGCGCCGAGACGCGTGGTGCTCGAAGGCAGCACACCCTCGGCGCCGTCGTCGTCAATCAGCAAGCGGCCCAGGTTCAGGTTGAGTTGGCCGCCCGTTCCGATGGCCAGCCCGTTGAGGTCGGCGCGCAGCCAGTCCGAGGTCGACTGATTGGCCGAGCCGTTGGCGATGTTGAGCACTCCGCCGCGGCCGCCCGCGACGCGGCGGCTGGCATCGATCGAGGCGCCGCCGCCAACATCGAGGCTGGCACCGCCTTCCAGGCGAACCTGGAACACCGGCAGGTCGATCTGGATGCCGATCGTGCCACCGTCGATCGTGCGCGTCGTGCTGCCGTCAGAGTTCGCGCGCGCCGCGGGAACGGGCGTGCCGATGTAGGCTCCGTCGGCCGCGGAGCGGTTGATCCAGGCCCCGGCGGTGGAGATGTCGGCACCCTGGCGCAAAATCACGCGCTCCGTGGCGTTCGCCAAATCGGGTGGTAGCCCGATGCCAGGCACCACCGGCCGCAGGGCCAGAGCGCCAGCGGGCAAGGTAATGTCGCCCGCGATGTCGATCACCGGGGCACGCAGGGTCAGCGTTGCACCGGCGTCGGCGCTGATGGCGACGTCCTGCGGCACGGTGATGCGCCCATTCACGTTCAGCTCGACGGCACCGAAGCCCTTTTCGACCAACCCATCCGCGGTCACCGTCGCCGACGCGAAGACCTGCGTTGCCGCCAAAGTGAAGTTGTCGCGCTGCAAGGCAGTCAGGGCCGTGGTCGAACTGAAGCCAGCGCCAAGCGTGTCGGACGCGCTCTGACGCCAGGTCGTGTTGCCGATGAACTGTCCAGCACCGAAGGTCGGCGGCTGGCTAGGCACCAACGTACCGATGCGCAGCGTCGCGCCCCGCGGCGCGTTCAGCAGCTGCCGCGGCCCCACGCTCACGCCGCCACGCAATTCGCCGTCAAGCACCAGCCCGGCGCTGGAGGTCACCGTGACCAGGCCGCCGCCCAGCCCCTGCACATGCGCGCTCTGGAACTCGCCGACGTTGCCGAGCGGATTGGCCAAGCTCAGGGTCTGGCCCCAGCGGTCGTCGCGCCGCTCGTAGCGGTCGAGCAATTGGGTGTAGACGCGGTCCTTGGGCGCGGTTGCGATGTCGTAGATGCGGCCGTCGTCGCCCAGCAAGCGCGTGGTCGTGACAGTGCCGCTGTCGTAGCGGTAGCCTCCACCGGAGGCGTCGATCACAGCACCGCTGCGCTGGATCACCGACCCGGTCGAGGCGATCTGCAGTTCGCCGCCTACGGCGGCTTTTTCGGCCACGGTGCGCGCCACGATGGCGCGGTAACCGCCGAGTTCGAGGATGTTGTTGTTCTGGCGCAGGTCCACCGTGACCGTCGCGCCGCGCAGCACGCCGTTGCGCTGGTCTGGCGAGTTTCTCAGCTCGTTGGACGTGACGCGAAACGTCGCGAGGTTCTTATCGGGGTCCACGTCGACCCATGCGCCGGCCACGCTGGTCTGGCTGCCAGCGTGAAGGTACACGCGCGCGCCCGTGGGGTCGGTGGTGTCCGACGCATCGAGCACGATGCGTCCACCGGCCGCGTTCAACGTGCCGGCGTTGTCGATCGTGCGCCCGTTGGCCCGGATCACGCCACGAAACGTCTCGTAGGTCTGCGCGTCGGGTACGGTGGTCTTGTCGTCGCGGTCCGGAGTGACTTCGGTCACACTGCCGGCCGCGAAGTTGACGCCGCCTGAGACGAGCCCGCTGCCCGAGCCGGCGCGCGCACGCGCCGTGAGATAGATCGAGCCGTTGTTCTGCACCGCGGTCTTGGCGCTGATACGGCCTTCCTGATTGATTGCCAGCGCGGCCAGGGTCACGTTGCCGCGGTCGGCGCTGATCTCGCCGGCATTGCGGATCAGAGTGGTGACGTTGAGCGGCGAGCCGCCGGGTGCCGCCTCGACCTCGACCACGAAGCCGCGCAGCGTGATGTCGGTGCTGTTCTCGTTCAGCGCCAGGTAGGCCTTGTTGCCCGCGGCCAGGATCACCTGGCCATCGGGCGCACTGATGATGCCGCCCTGGTTGTCGATGTTGGGCGCGAACATCATGATCGAGCCGCCCGGATTGGCTGTCAGCATGGGCGCCGCAGCACTAGGCGCCGCTGCGCCGCCGATCACGATGTCGGCTGGGCGCGTGCCGTCGGGCCGTGCTGCCAACGGCGCGCCACTGGCATCGTAGCCACCGGCAAAGACCGGTGTCGTGAGCCCACCGCCGGTCAGCACGCCGGACAGAAAGCGCTCGTTGGTGACGTTCAGCGACGAGGCGATCAGCGACTGTGTGTTCACTTGCGCGCCGCGCTCGAACAGGATGCCGTTCTGGTTGATCAGCAACACCTGCCCGTTGGCCGTGAGCTTGCCCTGGATCAGGCTCGGGTTGGCGTCATAGATTCGGTTGAGCGTCGAGGCCGATGCATTCGGGTGGCGGAACCGCACCTCGCTGTCAGCGGAGATGTTGAAGGAGCGCCAGTCGAGGATCGCGCGTTGCGTCGCCTGATCGATCGTCATCAAGGGCGTCGTCGCGCCGGGTGCGGGTGCATTGACCACCACCTGGCCGCTCACCACGCTGCGCAACACCGGCAGCGTGCCCGCAGGCAGGGGCGCCCGCGCTTGCGCCCAGGTCGGCTGCGGCAGCGCCAGCCCAAGCACGCCCAGCGCCGCCAGCACCAAGATGCTGGAGCTAGCGCGAGGACGGGCTATGCCTTGCTCCAGCCAGCGGGGAAGGCTTGCGCGCACTGATCGAGTCTTCATGTCGGGTCCGATGTCGCAAGAGCCAAGGTGAGGCAGGACGTCCAGCGCTTTCCACTGTCGAGGGATTCTGGGCACTCCCCGTGACAGTTCGTCGCAAATGACCTGCTCCGTTCGGACGCGACGCAAGGTGTCATGCCAGCGACGC
>JANNWF010000352.1:0-14960 GCA_031408455.1 Pseudoxanthomonas sp.
CAATCGCGCCGACCAACTGCTCAAGGGAGACGTCCTTCAGCAAATAGCCACGCGCGCCAGCCTTGATGCCGGCCAATACGAGATCGTCGTCGTCAAACGTGGTGAGAATGATGGTCGGGAACATCTTGTTTTCGGCAGCCAGCCACTGCAGCGCTTCCAATCCCGACATCTCCGGCATCCGCATATCCATCAGCACGACATCGGGCGCGACTTGCGGAATCAGCTCAATGGCCTGTTTGCCGTCATTGGCTTCGGCCACGATGCGGATGTTGTCTGACAGCTCGAGCAGCGAGCGAATGCCTTGGCGAACGAGGGTTTGATCGTCGACGAGGACAACACGAATCAACTGATTGGTCATTTTGTTCATCGCTAATGCTAAGGCCCGCTTAGGATTGGCACTTGGGCGAGTGGCAACCAAGCGCGCAGAGAAAATCCACGACCATGCGCGGATTCGATTTCCAACTTGCCGCCATATTGCTCCAAGCGTTCGCGCATGCCGCGCAGGCCATTGCCCGCGTTCGGTGCGTCACTGCCGCGGCCGTTGTCGCGAGCATGCACGGCGATGCCGCCGGACTCCTGCACCACCGACAACCACAATTGCGCGGCCCCCGAATGTTTGACCGCGTTGGTAATCGCTTCTTGCGCACAACGCAGCACCACGTGCGCGCGCGCCGGATCGTCGATACCAAGATCCGCAGGCACTTGGATATCGACCTCAAGGCCAGGCACATCTTCCGCGAGCTGACGCAATGCCAGGCCGATGTCGAGGCAATCGTCCTCGCGCAATTGGCTGACTGCTTCGCGCACATCCGTGAGCAGTAACTTGGCCAAGGATTGGGCCTGCCGCACGTGTTCGCGCGCACGGCCCTCGGAACGGTGTGCGGCAACCTCCAGATTGAGACTGAGCGCGGTCAGGTGGTGGCCGAGCAAATCATGCAGCTCACGCGAGATGCGCATTCGCTCGGTCAGGCGACTGCTCTCGGCCAACAAAGCCCGCGTGGCGCGCAGCTCAGCGTTGAGTTGGCGTTGCTGCTCACGGGCCTCGGCCTGTTGCCGAGCGACGAAACTGGTGACGAACACGAAACTGGAAAATCCGACATACAAGAACGCCTGCAACACCGCGTCGAACATCCGATAGTCGGGCTGTCCCGCGAACACCGGAATCACTGCCAGATGCTGGGTCGCCATCCACGCCAAGCCAACTCGTAACGGCAATTGCCAAGGCAAGGCGCCTGACACGACCATCAACAGGATGCTGCCCAAACCGCTATCGCTGAACAGGCTGACGCCAATGGCGCAAAGCGTCAGCAAGACCAGCGCGGCAATGTCTTTGGGTCGCCGACTGCGTTCGCCCAAGCGCCGAGTCAGGTACCAATAGCAGGCGCCAAATCCGAAGTAAGAGGCGCGCCAAAGCAATTGGTCGCTGCGATCCAAGCCGCTGGATTCGTCGAAATACCAAGGTGTGGACACCATCGGAATACCGACACAGGCCCAGGTGAATAGGCCGGCGTAGCGAAGTTGCTGTGTGGGCGTAAGTCGGAGTGCCATGGGACGAAGTGTAGGCCGACCAACCGCCGCCGCCACCTGCCCGAAGTCACCCGTCCAGATGTCCTAAGCCTTGCGCCTAAGCGTGGAATAACGAAAACCTGAGGCAATGGGCAGGGGGCTTCATGCGATAATCCGCCGCCTCACGGTGCGCTCGTGACTGATCTCGCGATTGATTGGGGGATTGATCGGAGCGCTTCCACCGCATTCCAGGGAGAGTTAAGGAATGGCGATTCATTTGCGCGACGTGCGCGAGCAAGATCTCGATTCGGTGCTTGCTCTCAACAACGCCGCGGGCTCCAGCATTTTGGCGCTCGACTACGCCGCGATCCGCTGCCACTTTGAGCAAGCTGCCTACTTTCGGGTCGCAGAAGTGGACGGCCATATCGCCGGATTCCTGATCGCTTACACCGCCGATGCAGACTACGAAAGTCCGAATTTTCATTGGTTTAGACAACGCTACGACGCATTCTTGTATATCGACCGTATCGTCGTCGCCAGCACGCGACGTGGCTCGGGTTTAGGCCGTGTGTTTTATGCAGACGTGACTGGTTTTGCCGAGGTGCGGGTGCCCTTGCTCGCCTGCGAGGTGTTTCTGGAGCCGCGCAATGACGTTGCCGTGCTATTCCATGGCACTTACGGGTTTCATGAAGTCGGTCAACAATTGATGCCGGGCGTGGGTAGACGGGTGTCGCTGTTGGCAAAAGACCTGTGCAGTTTTGCTTACGTGCGCGAGACATTCATTGACGGTGACGGTCTGCCTGACGTGCCTTGGCTGGCCGAGCGCAAACGCCCCATCGCCGACCCACAGCGCGCTACCGGAACCTGATCGCATGGCAGTTGCGCCTCGCGCCGACTTTGAACAAGCCGGCGAGCTAAAGTTTGGACAGGTGGGCATCGCTAACTTGCGAGTTCGCCAACTCGACATCGACCGCTTGGGCGAAGAAATGCTCGAGCGCGTGCAACGCGCGCCGAAGATGTTCGAGCGCGCGGCAGTGGTCATCGATTTTGGTTACCTCAGCGTATGTCCCGATGTCGATACAGCTCGTCAATTGCTGGCCCGCCTGCGCGACGCCGGTGTCCACCCGGTCGCGCTGGCGTTTGGCACTACTGAGGTCGAGCAGTTGGCGCGCACGCTCGGGCTGCCCTTGTTAGCCAAGTTTCGGGCGCAGTACGAGCCCGCGGCAGACACCCGCAGGGAAGCTGTGCCGGCAGCGGTCGAGCCCAAGCCCGCGCCACCACCGGTCGCTGCACCGGCGGCGCAGACGGGCATGTTGCACACGCAGCCGGTGCGCTCGGGTCAGCAGTTGTATGCAGCGGGCCGCGATTTGACCTTGTGTACAGGGGTCGGCGCGGGGGCCGAAGTCATCGCCGATGGTTCAATTCACATTTATGGCGCCCTGCGCGGTCGTGCCTTGGCGGGTGCCAAAGGCGACACCTGCGCGCGCATATTTTGTCGCGAGTTTCATGCCGAGTTGGTGGCCATAGCCGGTCAATACCGCGTGCTGGAAGAACTACCCGCAGAATTGCGCGGCCGTGCGGTGCAGGTATGGCTGGAGGACGGCAAGCTCAAGCTCGCCGAAATCACCTGAGCATCGGCTTGAGTAAATGCTTGCCTGGTTGCTGCCAAGCTACCGGCTATCCACAATGCTTCCCCTCACGCTCGTTATTCCGGCGACTGTGAGCGAAGCGAGCGAACAGCGAAGCTGGCCCGAAGGGCGAGCGCGCAGCGCGAGTAGCGCCGGAATCCACTTTCGCGGCGTTGCACCCCCGTAATGGACTCCGGCGTTCGCCGGAATGACAGATCAATCGCTCGACTAACCAAGCAGCATCGCAACTAGCATTGGTTCTGGAGCATCGCTTTCACTTCGAAGTTTTTGGCTTTTTTTACTTAGAGCAGTCACAGGAGAGCAGCACTTTGGCAGAGATCATCGTCGTTACATCCGGCAAGGGTGGGGTCGGCAAGACCACCACCAGCGCCAGCTTGGCCTGCGGGCTAGCCCGTCGCGGCAAGCGGGTGGCGGTCATCGACTTTGACGTCGGCTTGCGCAATCTCGACCTGATCATGGGCTGCGAACGTCGCGTGGTTTTCGACTTCGTCAATGTCATCCAGGGCGAGGCGACGCTGAAGCAAGCGCTGATTCGCGATAAGCGCATCGACACCCTGCACGTATTGGCCGCATCGCAGACCCGTGACAAAGATGCGCTGACCAAGGAAGGCGTCGAAAAGGTGTTGAACGATTTGGCCGCCGACGGCTTCGATCACATCATCTGCGACTCGCCAGCAGGCATCGAGCGTGGTGCGTATCTGGCGATGTACTTCGCCGACCGCGCCGTGGTCGTGGTCAATCCTGAAGTGTCCTCGGTGCGCGACTCTGATCGCATTCTTGGCTTGCTGGCATCGAAAACCCGCCGCGCCGAGCAAGGCACGCGGGTGGAAGAGTTTCTGTTGTTGACTCGCTACAGCCCCAAGCGCGTGGCTGCGGGTGAGATGCTGTCGATCGAAGATGTCGAGGATGTGCTCGGCTTGAAAACCATCGGCGTGATTCCCGAATCACCCGACGTGTTGAACGCTTCTAACAAGGGCGAGCCGGTGGTGCTTGATGTCGAATCTCTCGCAGGCCAGGCCTACGTCGATGCGGTAGCGCGCTTGCTCGGTGAGGAGCGACCGATGCGCTTCACCACGGTCGAGCGCAAGAGCTTTTTCGCCAAGATGTTCGGAGGCTGACAGCGTGAGCCTGTTCGATTTCCTACGTCCCAAGAAGAACACTGCGCACATCGCCAAGGAGCGCTTGCGCATCATCGTCGCGCAGGAGCGCAACAACCGCGGCGGGCCTGACTATCTGCCCGAGCTGCAACGTGAGCTGCTGGCAATCATCAAGAAGTACGTGAATGTGGATGCCGACGCCGTCAAGGTTGAGATGACCCGCGACGGTGACCACGAGATGCTCGACATCTCGGTGTCGCTGCCTGAACACGGCAGCGCCAGATAACACGTGTTCGCCAGCAGCGGGGCCGCATTGCCAGCGTCAAACGCGAGCAGCGATGCCCAGGTGTTGCACTTATGCGATCTCGACTCACAGGCCATGGCCGAATTGCTCGCGCGATTCGGCCTGCGGTTGGTGCTGGTCGCCAATGGTGAGGCTATTCCCGGCAGCTATTGGGGCGAGTCCGAGGCCGGAGTCATCGGCGATCAGGTGTATGCGCGTGCTGACACGCCGGTGCACTCCATTCTTCACGAGGCCGGCCATCTGATCGTGTTGCCCACTGAGCGACGGCGGCTGGTGCACACCAATGCGACCGATTCCGACATCGAGGAAGACGCCACCTGCTACCTGCAAATTGTGCTGGCAGACACGCTGGTTGGCGTCGGTCGAGCGCGCCTGATGGCCGATATGGACGCGTGGGGTTACAGCTTCCGTCTGGGCAGCACGCGCGCTTGGTTCGAGTGCGACGCCAGCGATGCGCGCGACTGGTTGATCCGTCAGCATGTGTTGACTGATGGTGGCGATGTGACTGCCCTGCTTGCTTCGAACTCGCCCGCCGTCTAGCCTCATCGCTCCGCGCGCGCGCTGCGCCTGATCGACTGGAGCCGACTTGTGAACATATCTCGCACCCTGCTGGCGATGGCCATTGCCGTCGGCCTCACCGCCTGCGGTGGTGAATCCGCCGCACCACCCAGCGCGGAAACAGTCGCGGCACCGCCTGCCAAATCGGCTGATCAGTTGGTCGCCGAAGTCAACGCCGCGATCAGCAAGCAGTCGCCGCAAGTGGCCGCCGCGGATTGGTTGGCATCGACCTACATCAACTCCGAAAGCGCCAGCGTCTCGGCGTCCGCGAACGAGCGTTGGCTGACGATGTTGAACGGCTTCATCGAACAAGCCGCCAAATTCGATGGACAAACGCTTGCGCCGGAAACCGCACGCGCGTTGGCCTTGTTGAAAACCAGTAGTGCCAACCCTGCGCCACGCGATCCGGCCAAGTTGGCCGAGATCACGCAACTGCGCACACGCCTCGAAGGCGCGTACGGCGCCGGCAAGTTCTGCAAGGACGCAGAAGATCCTGCCAGCTGTCGCGACATCGGACAGCTGTCCGAGGTGTTGGCAAAAAACCGTGACTACGCCGCCCAACTCGAAGCATGGGAAGGCTGGCATACGGTGTCGCCGCCGATGCGGGCCGACTATCAGCGATTCGCCGAATTGATCAACGAAGGCGCCAAGGAAATCGGTTTCAAGGACGCCGGTGAACTGTGGCGCTCGGGTTACGACATGAGTCCCGCTGAAGTGGTCGTCGAGGCGGATCGGCTGTGGGGACAAGTGCAGCCACTTTACGAACAACTGCACTGCTACACCCGTGGCAAGCTTGAAACTCGCTACGGCGAGCAAGGCTCGGTCAACGGCAAGCTGCCGGCGCATTTGATGGGCAACCTTTGGCAGCAGGACTGGGCCAATTTGTGGGATTTGCTTGAGCCCTATCCTGGCGAAGGCAGCCTGGACGTCTCAACTGCGCTGCAAGCGCAGCGTGATGCCCTTTATCGCAGTGAACTGGGCAAGCTGGGCGGCGCGCCCGGTCCTGCCGAGATTGTTCAAGCGGGCGTGCAAGCCGACCTCGCGCAAGCCAAGGCGATGACCAAGCTGGCCGAGGGCTTCTACACCGGTCTTGGCATGCCTGCCCTGCCCGATCATTTCTATACGGAGTCGTTGCTGATCAAGCCGCGTGATCGCGATGTCGTCTGTCACGCCAGCGCGTGGCCGATGGATACCACCGGTCGCGTGCGGATCAAGATGTGCATCACCCCGACCGAAGAAGATCTGACCACGATCTACCACGAGCTCGGCCACATCTATTACTACTTGGCCTACAAGGATGGCCCGCCGATTTTCCAGAACGGTGCCCATGACGGCTTCCACGAAGCCATCGGCGACACCATCGTATTGTCGATGACGCCGACGTATCTGGCCTCGATTGGCTTGGTCGACGACCCCAAGGTGAGCGAAAACGCCACGGTCAACGAACAAATGCGCATGGCCCTGAGCAAGGTCGCCTTCATGCCGTTTGGCTTGCTGATCGACCGCTGGCGTTGGGGCGTGTTTGATGGCTCGATCGCGCCCGAGAACTACAACAAGGCCTGGTGGGAACTGAAAGCCAAGTATCAGGGCGTGGCTCCAGCCACTCCACGCGGCGAAGATTTCTTCGATCCGGCAGCCAAGTACCACGTGCCGGGCAACACGCCTTACACGCGTTACTTCTTCTCCCACATATTGCAGTTCCAGTTCTACAAGGCGCTGTGTGACGCGTCCGGCCACACAGGTCCGCTGCACACCTGCAATTTTGCGGGCAACGCGGAAGCCGGTCGTCGCTATTGGGCGATGTTGGAAAAAGGCGCCAAGCAGCCATGGCAGCAAACCATGAAGGAGCTCACCGGCGGCGAAACCATGGATGCCTCAGCCGTGCTGGAGTACTTCGCACCGTTGCAAAGCTGGCTGCAGGAGCAGAATCAAGGGAAGGCATGCGGGTATTGATGGCCGTCTGCGAACGACTGTCGCTTTAGGCGAGTGTGGGTTTTGTTGGTCATTCCGGCGAAGGCCGGAATCCAGCTTGTCAGGCTTCACTCGCGTGAATTGCCTTCGAGGTGTGATTTCGTCCGTTCCGGGGCTTCGCCCCGGCCTTCGCTTCGCTCGGTCGGCGGCGGCCGAGTCACTTTCTCTTGTTTCGCCAAGAGAAAGTACCAAAGAGAAGGCGACCCGGGCATCGCGCGGCTTCGCCGTGCCCTGCGCTGCTCGCTGGCAGCCGGCCGGCACCTAACTCGCGCATCCATGCGCTCAAACACAGGTGCCTTTCCCCGTCTGCCAGCTCCGCTGCTCGGCGCGATGAACGGGGCCAAGGTCAAAAGCCGGACCCGGTGCCGGCGCCACAGCGACAGTCTCAGGGATTAGGGGGCAATAACCCCAGGAAATCTGGGCAACGAGGCGGTGAATTCATGAACGAAGGCATTTTCATTGGCATGCGAGTTTGTGCTTGGAAAAGGCAGTGCTGTCACTCAAGCTCTCGCAGAATCTGTTGAACCTTGAGAGGTGATGTGTGACAAATGAGGAAGCCATCGACCAACTGCTCGAACGGCAGCCGCGCGATATCCGTGCTTTGGTCGGCAAGGGCGACCACCGTACCGCCGTGGGTGATGATCGAGCCGCCGCCGCATTTTATCGCGCGGCCTTGAAGGCGGCGGCCGCTTCGGCACCGCTTCCTATCGATCTCAAGCCCTGCATCCAGCGTGCTCAGGCTGCATTGGCGCACGCCTCGCGAGTGTTTGAGCAACATCTGGAACGCGAGTTGACGGCTTCCGGCTTTCCGGCCAATGCGCGTCCGCCGCGCTTCCAGGATTCCATCGACATATTGACCGGTCGGCGCCAAGTGCAGCTGCAACTACAACGGCCAGGCGGATATCTCTACCCGGAGCTGCCGCAACGCAGGTATTACGAGCGCAGTGAGTTCGCGTGGGCGCAAGCCGTCGAGGCAGCTGCCGGCATGATGCGTGAAGAGCTGATGAGCTGGCTGGCTAGCGGGTCTGACTGCTTCAGCCCGTATATGGTCAACGATCCCACCCGTCCCAGGCACGACACTCATGGCCTGGTCGACAATCCGCAGTGGAGCACGCTCTATCTGTGGCAGAACGGCAAGCCAGTCAGGGAGCATGTGGAGCATTGCCCACGAACCTTCGAGACAATCACCCGCCTCGATATTCCTCACATCACTACGCGGGCCCCAGCGATCCTTTTCTCAAGGCTCAGTGCTGGCGCGCGTATCCCTGCGCACTCCGGGATGCTGAACACGCGGCTGATTTGCCACCTTCCATTGCTTGTACCGCCCGGCTGCGGCTTTCGAGTGGGTGGTGAAACGAGGGAATGGAAGGAAGGCGAATTACTGGTGTTCGACGACACCGTGGAACACGAAGCCTGGAACAACGGAAGTAGCGACCGCATCATCCTGATATTCGACATCTGGCGGCCGGAAATGAGCGAGAGAGAGCGCGCTGCCGTCACCGCACTGTTCGCAGCGGTTGACAGTTACGGCCTCTGACACGAACGGCACTTACTTAAGCCGAATCAACACGAATCAGCGTTCCCGCGACCGCGTGCGTATCGACCGCACATCGCGGCGGGATCGAATGCGGCGTAGGCTGGGCTGACAAGCCCATCACACTGGTGCGTGCAACGGCTGGGCGTTGTGAGCCCAGCCTACCTCACCTTTGCGATGCCGAAGGCGCTCAAGCTATAAAAAACTACGGCCCCTTTCGGGGCCGTAGATTGACTAGCTAACTTGCAACGTGGATCAGAAACGCTGGGTGTACTTGACGTAGGTGAAGCGGCCAATGTCGAAGCCGCCGTAGTACGACACGTTGGCACTCGGCTGGCTGTACAGCGTCGGGCCCACCTTCTCGAACACATTGTTTGCGCCAATGGCGATGGTTGCGTTCCACGGCGCGTTCCAGCTGACCTGCAGGTCGTTGAACGTGTTTGAACCCGTGCGGTTACGACGCGAGAGGGCGCTGGCCGGAGTTACACCGTCCGCCAAGAACGCGCCGGTGGGAGCAAAGGTGATCTCATTGCACTCCAAATGCGATTCGGTCACCGGCGCAACGCCGGCAGCACTCGGGGTGAAGTAGGTGCAGGCTTCCTTGATTGACGAGTAGTAGCGTGAGGTCATGTTTACGCCGAAGTCACCGTACTGCCAGCCTAGGTTGAGGTTGGAGCGGATACGGAACGTGCTGCCGAAACCCACTGCCGACAAGGGCACGCGCGCATCATTGGTAGCGATGAAAATATCCTGCGAGGTGTAGGTGGTGTTGGACACCGCCGTGAACGAACCCCAGTTATCGGTGGCAAAGCGATACGCGATGTCAAAGTCATACCCTTCCACCTCGCGGTAACCTGCGTTGCGGTTGCCGAAAGTGACGATCGGGATATTCCCCTGTGAGGGATCGCGAACGAACAAGGCGGCCGCGCAGCGGCTGGCAATGCCCTGAACGTAGCAGTCGTCCAAGATCGTCGTCGGGGTATCGGTGACAATCGTGTTCTCAATGCGCACCTTGAACCAATCCAGCGAGAGGTTCAGGCCCTCGATGAACTGTGGGCTCCAGACCACGCCGAGGGTCTTGGACACTGCGGTTTCCGGCGTCAAAGTCGGATTGGAACCGCTGGTGAATGCCACCGGCGTCTGCACCGGTGTGGTGGTGATCGGCACAAAGCCTTGGCCCAGCTGACGGTAAGTATTGCCAGAAGCACCCAACCCGCCTTGTCCACCGACGCCGTTGATGCAGTTTTGGCGAGTGGTTGGATTATTGGCGGAGCTGCCGAACACGACATCGCAGGGGTCGACATAGAATGAGAAGGTCTGCGAGCCGCCACCGAACAGGTCGGAGATCGTCGGCGCACGGAAGCCTTCGGCCCAAGTACCACGCACTAGGACCTCTTCGATTGGCCGCCATGTCAGGCCGATTTTGTCATTGGTGGTGTCACCAAAGGTGTCGTAATCAGAATAGCGACTTGCAAGGTTGATGCTCAGCTCGTGAGCCAAGAACGCCTCCGCCAAGATCGGAATCTGGAACTCGGCGTAGACCTCGTCGAGGCTGTAGTCACCGCTCGTCGGTCCCGCTGAGAGCGTGCTCGACCCGCCGGTGACGGCCAGTGCGTCAGGCGTAAAGCCACCCTTCTCCTTGCGGTTCTCGACGCCGACCGCGAAGCCCAGATCGCCGGCAGGCAGAGAGACAATCGAGCCGCTGAGATTGGCAGCCAGCACGATGGTTTCGGTATCGCCTGTCGCGTGCAATTCCTGGAACAAGGCGCGTTGCAGCACGGGGTTGTTGGTGATGCCGCCAGCGCCCGCACGGCCAAACGGCAGGAACGGATTGAACGGTACGCAGGTAGTGAAGGCGATCGGAGCCGCCGCCGTCCCACATTGCACCTGGCCCTGGGCGTTCAGGAATGACGGACCCACACCCGCACGCACCGCCGCGATGTTGAAGTCACCGAAACCGGTCTGCAGCAATTTGTTGGAGTTGTTGAGATAGGAAACATCCCAATCGAAGTAGCGGTCCCATAGTTCGAAGCTGCCTTCGAACGCTCCGGTGAAACGGAAGGTGGTCAGATCGCTGCCGGCAACGCGAGGCACTTCCCAGCCGCGACGGAACCAGTTTCCAATCGGCGCACCGGTCGGGTTGAAGTAGCTGTTGGCAGCCATGATCGCAGCACCGCCCACGGCCGGCGAGGTCGCCTGCATTGGGAAACCGGCGACTTGACGGTCAGCCAAGCGCTCGCTGTACAAAAGGTTGGTGCGGAAACGGATGGCGTCGCTGATGTCAAAAACGCCGTCGACGTAGAGCGCTTTGCGCTCCAACGCGCTGCGCAGACCCGTTTGCTCGTTGGTGTTGCTCTTGCCGTCGACGTTACCAGGAAAGCAAGTACCTGGTCCCGGACTTGCGGCGGTGGCCGGGGTGCAACCACCGGTCACGACGTCTTGGCGAATATAGTCGGTGATGACGCGTGGATCGCCGCCCGGGCGCAGGATCACGCGGGTTCCAGTCGGCAGGCCGGGCACTGCAGTGGCAGCCGTGGTGGTGAAGCCGCCGAACTGGCTAACCGTGGTCCAGCCGTCGGTGGCATGCTCACTGCCGCGCGGGAACGCGCTGTAGGGCCGATCACGCGCAAACACGTCGTCCTCAGTCGCCCACTCAGCCGCTGCCGTCAGCGAACCGCGGTCGCCGGAGAAGCCCATCACGAAATCACCCTTGGTGATCGCGCCATCGCCTTCGTCGTACTCGCCGAAATAGCCGCTGGCGGAAGCGCCATTGAAGTTGGTGCGGGTGATGATATTGATCACGCCAGCCACGGCATCGGAACCGTAGATCGACGATGCGCCGTCCTTCAGTACTTCAATGCGCTCGACCGCAACGGCCGGAATGGTTCCGATATCGGAGAAGCCGCTGGTGGAAATGCCAAGGCGTTTGCCGTTGACCAGAATCAGGGTGCGCTGAGCGCCCAGGTTACGCAAGCTGATGAAGGTACCGCCGGCGAGTTCACCGGAAGACAGCGGCGAAGCGCGGCTCAGCGGTGGTGTACCGATCGCTGCAATGTTTTGCAGAATGTCGGAGACCGACTGAAAGCCTTGGCGCTCGATATCCTGACGGGTGATGGTCACGATTGGCTGCGAGGTTTCGCTTTCAACCTTACGGATGCGCGAACCGGTCACTTCGATGCGGTCGAGGGTTTGTTCGTCTTGCGCGAACGCTGGCGCCGCGGTCAAGCCGAACAAGCCGGTAGCGCCTGCTACCAAACCGAATCGCACGGCATTGCTGAGAAGATTACGTTTAAGCTTCATGTGGCGAGGTCTCCGATTGTAACTAGTTGATTGTTTAGAATAGTGCAGGCGGCGCAGACCGATTTTGCGTACCTACACAATTGTGCTTCAGCAGTTCCAAAGGCCGATGTTCTGCCTCACAAAGTTCGTTTCTTCACCCACTTGAAACCGGAATCGACATCTGCCGGGTATCGACTGGCAGCGTAGGACTGACGGTCAAACTTCTACGGATGAGGAGAGTGCATCGCTAAGCCATTGAATCATTTTGCGAATACCCTTCGGCCTAAGTCGCGTGCTGAAACTGCCTCCGGATCGTAGCATTTTCTTAACAAAAGCAAAATGTCGTTGCTCGGGGGAGCTGCAGCGCACAGACGGCGGAGCGAACAGCAGCGATCTCATAGCTCGCATGCGATGCGAGACCCATGACTACGCCAAATCAGCCACCCGATCGCTGTGGTCACGGCGGCGACGATCGCCAAGGCCAAACTTGAGTGACTCACCATGGGTGAGATCAGTCCGGCAATGGTGGTATTGACGGCCAAACTGATGACCGCCTGCAAGGACGACACCGCGCCCCGTTGACGCGGATACATGTCCAGCAATGCCAGCGTCAGCATGGGAAAGACAATCGCGATGCCAAAGGCATTGATCGCCATCGGCAGCACCGCCATCGGCAAAACTGCCACCTCGACCCAAGCGTTGTAGGCCACATTGATTACCGCCGCGACGCCGCAGATCGCAAAACCCAGGCGCAGGGTTGCTGCTGAATTCAAGCGTCCCGCCAAGCGGCCAGAGGCAAAAGCCCCTAGGCTCATGCCCGCAATGGTTGGCACAAAGAACCAGCCAAACTGCTGCGCATTCAACTTGAGGATGTCGAGAACGAATGCCGGTGCTGAGGCGATGTACACGAACAACGCGGCAAAATTGAAGCCGCCGGCCAAAGCCAGGCGCACAAACTGCGCATTGCCTAGCATCATCCGATTGGTCGACCACAAGCCGCTGGGACGAAATGGCACTCGCTGAGATCGCGGATGCGTTTCTGGCAACCAAAGTGCTGTCATCACCAGCAGCAGAGCGGCGAACACGGTCAGGAACCAGAAGATGGTAGGCCACGCCGCCCAGGCAATGATCCAGCCGCCCACAATGGGTGCCACCGCTGGCGCCACGCTGAAAATCATGGACACGCCCGACAGCAAGCGCTGCGCCGCGTCGCCATCAAAGCAATCGCGAATCACTGCGCGGCCCACGATCAAGCCCACCCCCGCCGACATGCCTTGCGCCGCCCGAAACACCAGCAATTGCTCGATGTTGGTGGACAGCGCGCAACCCACCGAAGCCAAGGCAAACAGGCCAGTGCCCGCCAGTATCAGAGGCTTGCGTCCCCACGCATCCGACAGTGGCCCGTGAAAAACGCTCATCAATGCGTAGGCGATCAGATACACCGTGATGGTTTGCTGCATCGCAAACTGGCTGACCGCAAAGTCGGCCGCAACCGCAGGGAATGCCGGAAACAAGGTGTCGATCGCGAATGGCCCAAACATCGCCAGCGCGCCGAGGATGAGAGTGAGTCGGCGTGTGGAAATCGGCAGTGCGTGGGTCATGTGGTCAGAATACCAGCGGCACGCAGAGTCGCTGGTGTGGAACCGAGCGTTGAATTCGGCAGCAAATCCTTAGGCTGGGCTCACCATGACGAGTCAGTCCGCGCTGTCCTCTGGCTCCGACATCGGCGATGTCGGTTGCAATGCCGGATCGCAATCGGGACGCATCGCATGCCCCGGAACCAGCCACCAGTCGCGTCGATTGGCGCGCCCAGCCTTGACCACGGCAGATGTGTTCACGCAAGGACTGATGACGTCAGCGAGGATGAGCAACCAACGTGTTTGCGGCGCTTCTCGCAGCCACGCAGCAGCGTCCGGCCATTGTTCGTGCACAGGTCGTTGGAATCCGAAATCCCGCGCCGGCCGATCCGCTTGCAACAGTTGTTGCTCACGCCAGCCAAGCATCCCGAGTTCGGCATCTGGGCCAATGAGCTTGCCTACGTTGACCATCAAACCGCGCGAAGAGCTGGCGTCGTTGAGCGCGGGAAAGATGCCGAGGCCAATGCCCGCCCACAGGGTGAGCGTGAACAACAAGAGTGCGCGGCCCACATGCCGAGTTCGCCACAGCAAGGCAACCGCGATGCCAATTGCGCCAATGGCGATCAACCAATGCCAGACCGCCGCGACATCGGCGACCTGAAATTGCGGATCGGCCAATAGCCGTGCCGGCCAGCGACCCATGCCGAACGTCCCAAGCAACCCGGTCGCCAGCAGCAACCCAGAGAGTGCCACGGTGTAGCCGAGCAGTAGTCTTCTCACCCCGCGCAAACGCAGTAAACCCGGCAACAAGGGCGCCGCCGCGACGCACAACGCCGGCAACGCAGGAAAAATGTAGACCTCGCGTTTGGCCGGACTGAGCGTAAAGAACAGCAACACCAGCAAGCTCCACCCGAGCAGCACCCACTGCCGCGGATCGCGTCGCTTGAGGCGTCGCCACCACGCCGGCAACAGCCAAGGCAGCAACAGTGCACCGGGCAGCCACACTGTCAGCATGACCTGCAGGTAATACCAGGCCGGCTGCATGTGATGCCAAGGATTGGCATAGCGCTGCGCCGTTTGGCGGAACAGGATTTCTGCCACATAGGCGTGCAACTGCGGATCGTTGCTTCGACCAACGCCAATCAGCAAGGGCAGCAACCACACCGCGGTGCCGAGCACGAATGCAAGCAGCAGCACGACGTAGCTGCCGATGCGCAAGCCGCGGCGCGACGCCATCGCCGAGTCCGACCAACGGGCCGTCCACGCCAGCGGAATCAATGCCAGCAGCGGCAAGAATCCGACGCCCTTGGTGACCGTACCGACACCAGCGGCAAATCCCGCCAAGGCGAGCATGGGCAGGTTCGAGCTTCGCAAGTCTGATGCGGGCAGCTTCGGCCGCAGCAATGTCGCGCGGAGCAAAGCCCACAACGACAGCGTGGTGAACAGCACCAAGGTCATGTCGATCTGCGCGCGCTTGGCTTGCAG
>JANNWF010000353.1:0-4796 GCA_031408455.1 Pseudoxanthomonas sp.
GGCCCCGCTTTTCTTCGGTCGTGTCTCTGCCGTTTATTTTTTTGGTTTGTGACACCCCCGCCCGCGATTCCCGGCGGCCCCCCCCGCACGGCCGTGTGCTGCGGGCTGGTGCCACACAACCCTAAACAGAAGTGGACGCTGCAGCGTCGGGCTGATCGGCATCCTGCTGGCCGGCGCGGCGGGTCTGCTCGCCTGGCAGTCGCGCGGCCTGCTCATCGGTGAAGGCATTCACCCGGAGACCGCGCGCCCTGCGCAGCGTCGCACTGGTACAGCCCGGGGTGCGCGATGTCAGGCGCGTGTTGTCGATGTGGGTGGGACCCGACGAGGCGTTGGTCACGATGGACCTGGACTTCGACGCGGGGACAGATACGGCCGACGCCGCGCTGGCGATGGCCGAGGTGAAGCGCCGGGTCAGGGAGCGGTTTCCGATGATCAAGCGGCTGTTAATCGAGTCCGGTTCGGCAGCCGCGCCGCAGCGCTGGTCCAGGCCGGATGCGATCCGAGCGCCGTCTTGAATGAGTCGGCGCGGCAGTCTTGCACCTACCTGCCGGTCCGCAGACGCTTGTTCATCCGCTCCGGGAGGCTGCGCTTCTTGAATAGGTCGATGACGTCCTGAAAGCCCAGATACCTGCCGCCCGGACCTTCCTTGCCCATGACCCTCAGCAACACCGGCCACTCGCCGATCATCAGCGTCCGATCGATGGAGCGTCGGCGCCCTGCGGCGCGCGCGAGGTTGGCGTCCATGTAGGCGCGCAACTCTGGTAATCCCAGGCCGAGTTCCGACGATCCATCGTGGTTCTGTTTCTCACTGGCGAAGTCACGCAGCCTCGCCACTTCCTTCGCATCGACGGCCCCGCGGACGTTCAGGATCCGCGACCCCACGCCCTTCTTGTCGAGCGGCCCGCCACGCAGCGCATTCAACTGCAGGCCGTGCCACTGGGCTTCGACAAGCGCCAGGGGCCCCAGTCCGTTTGCCACCGAGGCAATCGCGAAGATCGCCGTTCGCGGCAGCACCGGGCGGCCATCGCCGGCGCGGGCTGTGGCGGCCACGACGGCGGCGACCTTCGCAAGCGGTTCCCGTTCGTCAGACAGCTTGCCCGACGCCACGAGCGCGCGTAGGAAGGGACAGGGGTTGTTGGCCGACACAGAGTGCGGTCCACCCGATTTCTTGATCACGTTATCTCCAGGAAGTGAACCGCCGCGACTTTATGTCGCACCTCGCCGTAGCCCATGGCGGCCGAATGTCGGCGTCACCACGACCATTTAGCCCACATGGTGACCCCGGCGGACCGCACTGTCGGTGCGACACAGAACATTGCCCGTGGCAGACGGCAGTGCACCGCGAAGCGTTCGCTGACGAACCGACCGGACCGCGGACTTGCTCTAGCGTGCCCTCACCACGCCGGTTCGCCCCGACCCCCGCAGTGCGCGGGCGCGACAGCGGTTGGCCAGGCGCATCAACTTCCAAAACACGAGGCGCAGCGATGCAAGCCAAAAGCCAGACTCGCTGCGCCGTCCACCGCACAAGCAGCTGCGACGGGCACCTACCAGTCACCGCCACGGCTGGCGCGGCAGTTTGCTGATGCTTGCACGTTGGCAACGTCTTCCGTTGCTGGGGCTGCTCTGGCCGTTGCTTTGGCTGCAGGCTTGGCATGTGCGGCGGATCACGCCGCGCATGCCGGAGCCACCGGGCCGCCGCAGCGGCACCGAAGGCCACGGTTCGCTGCTTCGCCTGCTGGTGGCTGGCGACTCGTGTGCCGCAGGCGTGGGTGCCCCAACACAGGACCAGGCGCTATGCGGCCATCTGGTAAGCCGCCTGAGCCGGCATCACACGGTGCAGTGGTGCGTGCTGGCGGTCAACGGGCTGGACTCGCCGGGGCTGATCAGCTTGCTGCAGGAGATACCGTGCGTGCGCTTCGACGTGGTTGTGCTGTCGATCGGTGGCAACGACGCCACCGGTCTTTGTGCGCCGCTGCAGTGGGCCCGGTGGCAGGCCCGGCTGGCTGAAGTCATCGACCAGCGCTTTGCACCCGCACTGCTGGTGTTCAGCGCAGTGCCCCCCATGCACGCCTGCTTGGCGTTGCCGCAGCCGCTGCGCTGGTTCCTGGGCCGCTGGGCAAGGCAGATGAACCAGAGTCTGGCTGGGCAGCTGATCGAACAGGTGGGGCGCACCATGCACTGGCATCCGGAGACGACGACCACGGTGGGCATGGCGTCGGACGGGATCCATCCCAGTGCCGCAGGTTACGCGGCTTGGGCTGACGGCTTGAGCCAGCGCATCCTGGACGCCCGGGCCCTAAGCGCCGTGTTGAGTTTGGCGGCCTGAGTGAAGACGCGGTAGACCGCACCGCAACGCGCGGAGCGGCGCAACCCGACCCGTTTCGGCCAGTCGAAATCGCTTCGTGCCAGCGCAGAGCGATCGTTCGTTCACGCGCACCGCTTCCACTGGAATTTAGTCGTCAATTCCAAGGTGTCCCTACCGCATGCTCTGGTAACGCGTAACATCGCGCGGCTTCCGGTATACCGTTTCCGAACTGAGCCCGACCGATGCTATTCAACGTTGCCAGCGATCTCGAGTATACGGTCCACTTTCCGTCGACCATGCTGCTGAGTATTCACGCTCAGCGCAATGCGTCTCAGAGTGTTGTCGAGGAGCACTTCTCGATCGAACCACGAGTGCAGTTCGAGGAGTTTCTGGCCGAAGGCAGCGAGAATCGATTCATCCGTCTCAAAACCGGACGAGCCAAACAGCTAAAGATCTCGTATCGAGCCAGCGTCGACTGCAGATTCAGTCTCTTGCCGATACGTGACATTAATCTGGTGCCCTTGGTCGAACTGAATCGAACGGCCTTGCCTTATCTTTTTCCTAGCCGCTATTGCCAGTCGGACAAACTCGGGCGTCTAGCGTGGGATCTCTTCGGGAAGCTCAAGCATCCTTACGAACGTGTGCTGGCAATTCTCGACTGGCTCCATGAAAACGTCGGGTATGTTCCAGGCTCGACGAGCTCTGACACGTCCGCGTATGACACGGTCACGCAACGTCAAGGCGTCTGCCGCGACTTTGCTCATCTCGGCATCGCGTTGTGTCGGGCACTGAACATTCCTACCCGATACCTTTCAGGGTATGCCTATCAGCTTACTCCGCCGGATTTTCATGCCTGCTTCGAATGCCACATTGGCGGCCACTGGCTGGTATTCGATGCAACGCGGCTCTCGCATCCGAATGGTCTAGTGCGTATCGGCACCGGGCGCGATGCGGCAGACGCCGCCGTGGCAAGCATATTTGGTTCCGTAAGCCTCACGAAGATCCAAGTCGACTGCACACTCTCGCCGGATCAGAAATTTGTCGGGATGACGCGGCAGAGGGCAAAGACGACGGCCGTTTCGCTGGAGTCTTTTGCGGCTGCGGCATGAACATGTCGCGACTGCGAATTCAGCATCGGACGGTGTACAGCTATGTTCGTCCCGTACGATTCGGCCGCCATAAGCTCATTCTTCGGCCGCGCGAAGGTCACGACATCCGAGTCGTCCAGCTGCATATCGACATCCAGCCAGAGCATCGTCTGATCTGGACGCGGGACATGTTTGGCAATTCAGTCGGCATCGTGGACTTTCTGTCCGATGCATCTGAGCTCAACGTATTGAGTGAGGTTGTCGTGGACCGGTGGGCACCGTTCCCGCGCGCGGGCGCCGATCAACCGTGGTCGGTGACGTATCCGGTCACGTGCGATGCATTCGAAGCGGGCATCGCCCAAGGCTATCAAAGTCCCACGTACCCGGATGATGGTGCCCGCGTCCGACAATGGGTGGACGAGCGCTTGCCCTCCAGCAACCGCTTGGACGCCGAGATGATGTTGCACCACTTATGCAGTTCGGTACGCAATGAGATTCAGTACCTTCGCCGATCTGAGAAAGGGGTGCAGACACCCTCAGTCACATTGGATCTCGGTCGGGGCTCGTGCCGGGACATGGCTACGCTCATGCTGGAAGCGGTTCGAAGCCTGGGAATTCCCGCAAGATTTGTCAGCGGCTACTTGCACTGCCTCGCGTCCGACGCAGGTCGAGCCTCGACTCATGCGTGGATGGAAGCTTACCTGCCAGGGTTCGGGTGGTGCGGCTACGACCCAACGCTCGGTGAGCGCTCGTCAGAGAAGCACGTGGCTGTCGGCGTCAGTCCTCATCCCAGAGGCGTCATGCCGATCTCCGGTCAGTACGAGGGGACAGCGGGCGACTTCATCAGTTTGAATGTGCAGGTTCTGACTGAGCCGCTGGCGGAGGGTGCCGTCCGATGACCAGGACGCGTCAGGCCACTTGAGGCTCACTTGAATCCGCTCCTCCGCGATCGCGGGGGAGGGTTACGGCGGTGGCAGAACTTCCGGCTCAACTCACAACTCCCTTGCCCAAACCGGCGCTTGCGCGGCCGCCACCTACCCGACAGACCGCTAGAAAAGGGCGTTTGAATTTCCTATGCCTTAAAAAGGCACAGGTCCCTCATCGAGGGTGGCGTTTTCGCCTAGTACGGCGATGAAATCAGGTAGCGCATGCAGGGGCTTGAAGTCGGGATCGGTGGTTAAGAACTGACGGTATTGCGGGTCACGTGCGAGGGCGTCAGCGAGGGCGCTGATGGCACCTGCAGTGTCACCCCGGCGCAAGCGAACAAGGGCTTGGTAGTACAGCGCTTCGGCGTTTTGTTGTGACTCTTTGACGGCTTGATCGGCGGCGGCCAAGCCTTCATCGAGACGACCAGCGTAGGCGTAGTAAATGCCGAGCAAGCCGCGAGTGGACCAATCTAACGG
>JANNWF010000354.1:0-1757 GCA_031408455.1 Pseudoxanthomonas sp.
TGGCCGATTTGGCGCTGGAATCAGAAGCCGCCACGGCATTCGCCATGCGGGTCGCGCGTGCCGTCGATGCATCACCGCACGATCCACAGGAAGCGGCGTTCGCCCGTATTGCCACCGCCGTCGGCAAATACTGGATCTGCAAGCGCGCACCGGCCTTCGTCAACGAGGCGCAGGAATGCCTTGGCGGTGCGGGCTACGTCGAGGAGTCGATCCTGCCACGCTTGTATCGCGAAGCACCGCTCAACTCGATCTGGGAAGGCTGCGGCAACATCCAATGTCTGGATGTGCTGCGAGCGCTGTCGCGCGAGCCGGAGTCGCGCGACGCGGTGTTCGCTGAACTCAGCGCCTCCGCGCACCTCGACAGCGCACTGGCGCGTGAAGTCGACGCGTTGCAGCGCACGCTCGCAGACCCAAAGGACATCGAAGCCAGCGCCCGCTTCGTGGTCGAGCGCTTGGCACTCGCGTTGCAGGCCGCAGTGCTGCTGCGTGCAGGCAACGACGCCGTCGCGCAGAGCTTTTGTCGCTCGCGGCTGGAAGGGCGGCATAGCTTGGCGTTCGGCACGCTTGCCACCGATCTGCCATTCGCATCCCTGATCGATCGCGCTTGGCCGACATGACTTCGATCCGGTGAGGGCATGTGTGCGCAATCCCGCGCCCAGTGCGGACGCCGCTCACCTCAATCCGTCGGCAATCGAGGCCGGTCTGCGCGCTTGCCGGCTATCACCATAGCGATACCGCCAAGCACGGCTACCGCCGACAGCAGCAACCTCAGGCTTGTTGGCTCGCCGAGCAAGGCAACGCCGCCCAACGCAGCAATCACCGGCACACTGAGTTGCAGGCTGGAAGCACTGATCGCTCGCAGGTGCGGAAGCACGCGATACCAGATCGCATAGCCGATGGCCGAGGTTATTGCGCCGGACAGGACCGCATAGCCAACCCCCAGCCAGTCCAAGGACAAATCCTTGAGAAAAAATATGCTCAATGCGCAGGCAAGTGCCGCAGCCCGCATGAAATTGCCGGCGTTTACCCGGATCGGGTCACCTGCCCCGCGCCCGTGCAAGGTGTAAACACCCCATGCGACGCCCGCACTCAGCATCAAGAGTGCGCCGGTCAGCGGCGGCTGTGACAACCCGGGAAGCAGCAATATCAGGACTCCGCCCAATGCGAGGCCAAGTCCCAACCATTGATGCCCCTGCAAACGTTCACCGGCAACCAGCCCAAAACCGATCATGCATGCCTGCACGGCGGCAAACAGCAGCAGCGCGCCAGTCGCCGCCGACAGGCTGACGTAGGCAAACGAGAACCCAGCGGCATAGACGAACAAAGCCAAGGCCGAGAGCCAATTGCCGCGACCGAGGGTCTGTTTGCGCTGCACACGTGCCAGCAACAAAAGCGTCAAGGCACCCGCGAGCAGCCTCATTGTCGTAAAGCTGCTGGGATCAGTGCGGCTGTGCAGCAGCGCCGCGCGACAGATCAGGGAGTTACCTGCAAATGCCAGCACCGATAGCAGGGTCATGCTGCCCAATTGGAAGCTGGAGATCTTGCGGATATTGAATTGACCTGCTCGATTCGAAGCGCGCGACTCTACCAAGTTGTCGCAGTGAGAATCGTTGAGCCGAGCATTTTCGCAATACTTACCGTTTCAATTTGCCGAACCGCCCGTAGGCTTCCTGAGGTCGCGCCTGTCGTGACCTTTGGTGGTATTCGGGCTAGCGAAACACCACGGTCCGATGGCCGTTCAACAGCACGCGATGCTC
>JANNWF010000355.1:0-3847 GCA_031408455.1 Pseudoxanthomonas sp.
GTGGCCGCTTTCATCGCCGAGCCGGTGATGGGGGCGGGCGGTTTGGTAGTGCCGCCGCGGGGCTACTTCGAAAAGATCCACGCCGTGCTCGACAAATACGACGTGCTGATGATCGATGACGAGGTGATCTGCGGCTTCGGACGGCTGGGCACGCGCTTCGGCTGCGAAGCCGTCGGCATGCGGCCAGACACGATCTCGATGGCCAAAGCCTTGTCGTCAGCCTATCTTCCAATCAGTGCGGTGGCCGTGCCCGATTGGATGGCCGAAGCCATGGTCGAGCCCAGTCGGCAAGTGGGCGCGTTCGCGCATGGTTATACCTATTCGGGTCATCCGGTGCCGTGCGCGGTGGCGCTGCGCAATTTGCAGTTACTGGAAGAGCGCGACTTGGTCGGTCATGCCGCGCGCGTCGGCGTGCACTTTCAAGCGCGACTGGCGGCGCTCGCTGGGCGGCCCTTTGTGGGACACACGCGCGGCATGGGCCTATTGGGCGGTCTTGAGTTGGTGCGTGACGTCGCCAACAAACAGTTTTTTGCCCCCGAGGCAAAGGCGGCAGTACGAGTGGCGGCGCTGGCGGCGCAAGCAGGCTTGCTGGTGCGCGCTTTGCCGGGAGACTGCATCGCGATCTGCCCGCCGCTCATCATTACCGAGGCGCAAATCGACGAATTGTTTGACCTGCTGGAAGGTGCGTTGGCGGCGTTTGCTGAGGAGCAAGTAGTCGGCTGATTCAGTCACCCCCGCGAACCACCGTCATTCCCGCCTGCGCGGGGATGACGGGTGGTGATTGACTACGGCGCAATCCATACCGGCTGAATCAGTCACCGCCTCCGCAGCCGCCACAGCCACTCGATCCACCACCGCCATCGCCGCCGCCATCTGAATTTGAAGAAGAACTGCTGTCTGAAGGCGGCACGCGGGTGCGGTGGTAGTCACCAAACATCGTATCGGCAAGCACCGCGGTGCCGCCCAATGCCACCGCCATCGCCAGTTGATCGTTCTGCGGCGCGCGCACGGTCACGCTGTGGCGGGATTTGGCAAGTCGCAAATAGCGGTCACCCTCGCGGCTGCGGCCGGGCTGCTTGAAGGCCAACGTTAGACCGATGATGGTGATGACGGCAGTCATCAGCAGCAAGTAGACGAACGGCATGCCGCGACTGATCGCCAGCACGATACGCACTGAACCGAATGCGGCCACAGCCAATGGTGCGGCGGCGCTGATCCAAGCCAAGCGCTGCGCGGCATCTGCATCCAACCACAGTCGCCGCCGAACCAATGCTTTCCGCAATGGCGTCTGTGCCCGCGCGATTCGCGGCAAGGCGATCTTGAGTTGGGTATCGGCCTTGAGACAGCGCAATGCCTCTTGGCTTGGGGGATCGAGCGCAGCGTGTGTTCCCGTCGGTTCAAGACGCTGGCTGCCGCTGTTCCAGCGAACCGCGTTCTGCGCCAGCAATTGAGTGACCGCGGCATCGGCAACCCGCTCTGCCCCGCCGTCGAGATAAGCGAGTTCCCAAATGCTGAGTTCGGGCGTTAGCAGGGCGGGTGCGATACCGCGACCGCGAATGCGGGTAATGGCGGCGATCACGACGGCCAAAACACTCAAGCCGGCGAATAGTTTAAGAAACGGGGCGGCGGGCCATGCCAGCGGGTCGCTTGGCAAGGCGAAGGCAAGTATGGGTAACAACAGCAGGCTCGCACCCAATGCCAGCGCCAGTTGGCGAGTGAATCCTGGAATTCTGGGCTTGGCGACAATCCAATGCCGTCGTTTGTCGACGCGCTGAAACAGGCCGGCATCCGCAAATCGTTCCACGCGAGCTGGCCACCAGCGCGCCGGCGGCGAACCGAAATAGCCCTCGTACAGGCGCAAGGTCTCGCTGTACTGATCGCGATAGCGAGCATCAGCCACGTGTCCCCCCGTGGTCGGCCCGTGATGCAAATCGCTGCCCAGAACCTGCGGACAAAAACGCTGCCAGTAGTCGCGGGTATAGGTCAGATGCAGATGCCAGACTTCGTCAACCTCGACACTCGGGGTCACGGTATGACCTAGCGTGGCGAGAAAACAGAACTTTCGGTACTCGGTCACGGCGGCGCGGGCATCGGCGAGCGACCACGCTTGCTCGCGTGCCAAGCGGCGGGTGAAGTCGAGCGCTGACTTTGCATCTTCGAACGAGTGGGCTTGCAAACGTTGCCAAAGTGCCAGGTGCTCTGCTTCCCATTGAGTCGCTTGAAAGTTGCTGACCATGGCTGTGCTCCTCGCATTGCGCCAAGCCGAGTATCGCAACTCGGGATGACGATTGTGGAAGGTGCTGGCCGGACGACTTATGCCTGCAATCTGTCACGCTGCGGGGTGACGAGCGTCTGGGTTGGAAATGCGATGCGATTGGCGCTTTTGAAAGAAAGGGATGGCGGCTTGCCGCATTCGGAACGATTTGAATACTGCGGTCACATCGCCCGAGCAGACTTCAGCGCATTCCTTTCCATTGGGCCTGCCGTCATGCGAATTTCCTTGCTTCTGGGCATCTTGCTGGTGTCGATGCTTGTTCCCGCCACTGCGCAGGAGCGTTTGCGCTTGCATGGCTCGAACACCGTCGGCGAAAAGCTGGCACCGGAATTGGCCGACGCGTGGCTGCGGGCGGACGGATTCACCGACATCCAACGCGTGGAAGTGGCTTTTGAGGAAGTCGAGCTGCGTGCTCGGCGTGGCGAGGCCAGTCGTATCGTCGAGATACACGCGCATGGATCAAGCACCGGCTTCAAGGATTTGGCGGCCGGCAGCGCTGATCTGGCGATGTCGTCGCGGCCTAGCACCGCCGCCGATGCGTTAAACGGCGTTGGCAAACTGGATTCTGTCGAGCAGGAGATCGTCCTCGCCTTGGACGGCTTGGCAGTGGTCGTACACCCCAGCAATCCGTTGCGCCAGCTAAGCAAGTTAGAGCTACAGGCCATTTTCAGCGGACGCATTCAAGATTGGTCAATGGTTGGTGCGCGCCGTGGCCGCATCGTCTTGCACGCGCGGGACGAAAAGTCCGGCACGTGGGAGTCGTTCCGCAGCATGGTCTTGGGCAGCGAGGTTTTGGCGGGCACTGCTACTCGCTACGAAAGTACGGCGCAGTTGTCCGCCGCCGTGGCAGCCGACCCAGCCGCGATTGGATTTGTCGGCCTATCGGGTGTGCAGGGTGTGCGCGCGTTGGGAATTTCTGATGGCGGGACCGCGGTGACCCCAAGTCGCGAGGAGGTAGCGGTCGAGGACTATCCCTTGTCACGGCGCTTGTACTTTTACCTGCCCGCGCAGCCGAATGCCCTGAGTCAGTCCTTTGTAGAGTTTTCGCTCGCGCGTGAAGGCCAAGCCTTAGTCGAGAGAGTGGGGTTTGTTTCGCAAAACATCCGTGCCTACGCCGGCGTGCCGCGTGCCGATGCTCCGGACGACTACCAATCGCTGGTCAAAGGCGCCAAACGGCTATCGCTGAACTTTCGGTTTGGTTCCGGTGCGGCGTTTTTGGATAACAAGGCTCAGCGCGATCTGGATCGACTCGCTGGTTTCATGCAGCAACCGGATCAGCGCGGCCAAACGCTGATGCTGCTGGGGTTTTCGGATGCGGACGAAGCCTTGCCGGTGCTGGCGGTCGCCCTATCGAACGAACGGGTCGACTACGTTGCCAATCGATTGGCAGAGCGCGGCGTCGATCCAGCACGCTCACGCGGCATGGGTGGTGCCGCGCCGGTCGCAGCCAACAACTCGCTGCTGGGCAAACAACGCAACCGGCGGGTCGAGGTGTGGTTGCGTAAGGCCGAGCCGGGCATGGCGTCAGCTGCGTCCACTAGTTGGCGCCACGGGCGGCACTTGGGGACGCAG
>JANNWF010000356.1:0-7953 GCA_031408455.1 Pseudoxanthomonas sp.
GGAACTGCCCAGCATCGGCAATCCAACTGCCCACAACCGGCAAGAACCTGACCGGCCAAGGTCGACCCACAAGAGTCATTCAAAGAAATCGCCAAAGCGATTTTTACGCGCGGATCGTTGGCGCCCTGTGCGATGAACAGCGGCGTCATACCTTGCCCGGTGCACTACCCGTTGCGCGACTTTGGTACGTCGCAGCCACACTGCCTACTCGGGCCTACCGTCAGTCCGCGCGAAAACAAGCCTACAGCGACCTCAACTGCTCTGCGATCGAGCGCGTGAACGCGGTGGTCTGCGCCCCGGTATGGGCCGTCGTCTTCTTTTCTATCAACATGATGCAGCACTCTTCGTGCGCAATCGGATTGTGCTCAACGCCCTTGGGCACGACGAAGGTCTCCCCGGCATTGAGTTGCACGGCGCCGTCGCGCATTTCGATGCGAAACACCCCGCTCAGCACAAAGAAGAGCTCGTCTTCATGCTCATGCGCGTGCCAGCCCAAAGTGCCCTTCACCCTGGCGACTTTCACATAGGAATCATCGAGTTCCGCGATGACTCGCGGCGACCACAGCTCTGACAAGGCTTCGGCAATCCTCAGCGGCGCAACCACGTAGTTCATCAGGATCGTTCCATTGCGCAAGCTCACGGACCTCGGGCTAGGTATGCCCGGCGAGCGCCTCTTCCGCCGCGGCACGCGAGTGGATGGCGGTGGTATCGAATAGCGGAACTCGTGCGTCTGCTTGCCCTACCAAAAGCGATATTTCCGTGCAGCCGAGAATAATGGCCTGCGCGCCCTCGGCTGCGAGACCCTCCATCACTCTTCGAAATTCGATTCGAGAGGCGAGCAAGGTGGCGCCTATACACAACTCGTCGTAAATAACTCGGTGGATGATCTCGCGATCCTCCGCGTTGGGCACGACGACATGAATGCCGTGACGCTCGGCGAGTCTGTCGCGGTAGAACGGCTGTTCCATCGTAAAGCGGGTGCCCAGCAACCCAACCATTGCAAATCCCGCGTTCTTGATCTCGATCGCCGTAGGATCTGCGATATGCAGCAGTGGAATACTCACCGCCGCTTCAATGCTGGCTGCCACGTTGTGCATGGTGTTGGTGCATAGAACCAGAAAATCCGCGCCGGCGCATTGCAATGACCGCGCGGCGTCAGCCAACAGAGCACCCGCAGACGCCCAATCCCCCGCATGCTGCAAGCGCTCGATTTCGTGGAAATCAACGCTGTACAAAATGCACTTCGCCGAATGCAGGCCGCCAAGGCGATTTTTGACTACCTCATTGATCTGCCGATAGTAGGCAGAAGAGGATTCCCAACTCATTCCGCCGATCAGACCTATCGTCTTCATATGCAACAGTCCGTCAATCGAAGTGCAAGCTAGCAGTATGTCGATCGGACATTCGATCAGCCGACACTACCGCGCTGCTTGAACCAAACTCCGGCAACTGCCAAGCCGCAAGCAGGTTCCAAACGCCAACAAGCGTGGCTCGCATTCCCGTACCCAGAAGACCTCCGGAACGCTCATCTTGAGTTCTGCGGATCAAGGTGAGCAGCTCGACCGAGTGTATCGGGGCGAGACGTCTCGATGGAAGAGTTCACGCGTATTCCGAACCCTTGCAATGAGCCTCGAACGGAATTTTCGACGCGTGAGTCAGCCCGGACCAAAGGCGGCGACTCAAATGAAAGATCAGGGCGCATCTGCGACCCAGCGAACCGCCATTCGCGAGATTCCGAGCAGCAAAAGCACGGTCTCCAGCACTGGCTCAACCTAGCCGGAGCGGTCGACGCGAACAACGTAACCAGGCGGTCCGGGGCAGTGTTTGTAGCGAATCAGCTCCACCAGTGAACTCTCCTGAAGAAAAAAGCCCACCGCCTTCCATTCACCAAGACCCTCCTCCGTCCCTTCGGCCAGCTCTCCGAAAATTGCGGCGACATCTGCATCGTCCACGGCCAGGACAGCCACCTTTCGGTAGGTGCCGCCCGGCCAGCTTGTGCCCTGAACTGTCCTTTCAAACGCTGGCACGGAATCAAGTAGCGCCGCATCGCCACTCCCGCAGGTGCCGACAAGGTACCACCCGCCGTGTTGATGGCGCTGGAAGCTGGCGAGAACTATCTGCCGACGGCGCTGCGCTGGCGATGCTGCAGTTCAAGCTTCAACGTGCAGTTCGGGTCAGCGAGATGCGAGACACCGCCGATGTCAATCGGATTCTTCGATCAGCAGTTTTGGGGCGGAAGTCTTGTCTGTGAGCCACCAGCGGCGGATTCCAGTAGCTGCTGTCTGATACACGACGCGATGCCCGTCCGCGCTCAAGGCAACGATTGGCAGAAGCGGCAGACTGGCCTCCTTCCCGATGATCTGTGCCGAATCGATTACCTTTCGCTGCAAGGCCCAGCGATCCGCCAGCCCAGAAACACGATCAACGCCCGTCGGCGTCGCATTCAACGCCGGTCGGGCCACCTTTACCATTGTGGATCCTTCAGGACCCCTCATCGTAATCAGTAGTGAGCTGCCGCCGGCTGCGATCGCGTGAATGACCTGCATTGCGTCTCGATCTTCTCCGTTCACAGGCGTTCCCATCGCGGCGATGCGGAAGGCGTGCAGTTGCCACGGAAAGTCCTGAGCCGCATCTCCGCCCTCTGTGGGAACCAGGACCCCGCCCCAAAGATCCGGACCTGTCCCGAGAAAGAGATGGCCCGCGTCGTCGAACGTCGCGTTCTCCCAGGAGCCAATGCCATCGATGAGCACCGGCACAGGGCGGTTCGTCTGACGCGCGATTCGGTAAGCGGCGTAGCGAAGGACGTTACGATCGGGCCCCGCGAACGCCCCCCACACCAGAATCGCTCCACTGCTGTTCTCGTAAGCGAGATCGCTGGCCTCAAATCCCGCAGGTAGCTTCGCGACGCGTACGACGTTTCCGCTTTCAGGGTTGAAGGCCCAGACCGCTTCCAGAGAGGCCATCAGTACGTTGCCAGATTTCGAAATCGCAATACCCTGAATCTGAAGAGGACCGCCCGCCCTGCCGACATCGATGATGCGGTCCGCCTCGGTTGCTCCATCGCCACCTTTGGTGTCGAGATATGCAATCACGCCTTGCTGGTGCGGATTGATCCAGACTCGGCCCCCGTCGGCACCGAACACCGCCTCCGCGGCCCGCGACTGCGGACCGGTCGCCAGCGATATCAGAAGGGCCGCGGGAAGGAAGATCGCGCGCACAGCGGCTAGAGATCGAGTGTTCATGACCGAAACGCTCTCATTTTCCGGCGCAGCAGGGCAAGTATGACGTTGACACGCGTACGACACCGCACACATATCTAGCGTTCCTGACCGACCGGTCGCCGCCCGAATCTATGGGGCGCAAGCCGACCCAAAGCAGCCGCTCAGGCTCTCGAGGTCGTGGGGGCTTCCGCCTGTTCTTCTTGTCCGGGTCTGCGCTAGGTTGTCTAACGGACAGGCCCAACCTACACTGGTTTCACATCAGCCACTTGCGGCCGTTTTTCTTCAAGCTGGACTGGACGCTCGACGGCAGCGTTGACAGGGGCTGGACATGTTTGCAGCAATGCGCGAGGGACTGGGCAATTCGAAGTACGGCATGCGCACCCGACGCACGCTGCGACTCTTTGTATTCGAGTTCTTCGTGGTGGTGCTGGGCGTGCTGGCCGCGCAAGGCGTGCAGGAGTGGGCCAAGCAGCGTGAGCAGCAACGCCACACCAATGAGGAACTGGAGCGGTTGGGCCAGGCTTATGTCGGCGCACAGCAGTCGGGTGCCGCGTGGCGCGCGGCTATCCCGTGCTTGCGCGCACGGGTCGAAAGCCTCATGCGCGCAGCGGCGACCGATACGCCGGTCAGTCCGGAGGCCATCCGGCGCCCGCGGATGATTTCGACGGGCTACGCAGGCACCGATGTCGAGACTGCATCGCGGATCGAGGCAATCCTGGGCACCAGGAAAACCAATGCGCTGCTGGATATCCAGACCCGCGCCGTCAACATGGACGAAAGCATGACGGAGATGCGCGCGCGCTGGGAAAAATTCCGCCTGCTGGACCCGAGCTATGGTCCAGTCAGTGCCGCGGACCGAGCCATCGCCCGCGAGGCTGGCGCCGACATCCTCATGCACATGCGCAACCTCGAGATCGCCATCGTCAATGTGGAAGAGAGGTCGCCCAATCTGTTGATCGCCGACAAAACGCCGCCCATCCCCGGGGTGGACCTCCTCCCGGTCAGCAGCTGTGCCCAGCTGTGGGCGGACGGGACGACATACCGCTTGGATGAGTGAGCCGGAGAGCTCGGATGGAGTGCGCAAGCTACGGGAGATGCAGAGCTTTATGGTCCAGTCTGCGCCAACGGGTTCTGAGTTCGCTGCCAATGCGCCATTCGCCCAGGTCCCGCCAAGCGCAGGCGAGGTAACCTGTGGGGCTGATCTCAAGCTGTCGCTAAAGGATTCCTTCATACCGCTGATCAACGACGCCAAGAGCAGGCTCGAAGGCTCCGGGGCTAGCAGCTAACAATTCCAAGCCGACGCCGCTTCGCGGCGCGGGTCAACTCAGGTGTCATTACGCAGCACGAACGTCTGCTCTGTTCAAGGTTGTGAGACACCTGCCCGTGATCTACGGCCGCGCTCCAACCTGCCGAGAGCTGAGGGCAGGTGTCGCACAAGCATAAACAACAGACCGCGACTGATGGCATCGCTCAGCCACGGGTGTCGCATCACTCGCATCGGAAGTCACCGCCAACTGGCGCTGATCGGTAGAGTCGGGATGTGGCGCGGTGGCTGTAGGTTCGGCATATCTGTTAGCCGCCTCTTTCGATTGGCGGTGCCTTACTGTCCGGACCATGACTCCGTTTCCACACCCCGCTCATCGAACCGGACATGCAGATCTCCCGCATCCGGCTCTCGGACTAAACATCACGCCTTCGCCCACGTCTGACTGCGTCCGCGCAGTGTCAGGCGCACGAGACCAAAGTGCCCGTACAGGTGCGAGAGTGGATACCTCCCGCCCCGGCGTCGCCTGACCTTGTATTGTGACGCAACCACAGGTGGCGCCATGTGGCGCGGCAGAGGGGCTGCCATCGATGCAGCCCCGGCTGACGTCAAAGCGAACGACGACCACCGCCCACCCGACAAATGCGGCCGCAATGACTTGGGCACAACGCCTCAAGCGTGTGTTTGGCATCGACGTGAGCACCTGCGTCCACTGCGGCGGTGCGGTACAGATCGTGGCCAGCATCGAAGAACCCACAGTCATCCGCGCCATCCACGCCCACTTCGAAAAGCACGACGCGATGGAGGAAGCGCAGTACCGCCCCCTATTGCGCGCGCCACCGGCCGTGGGCGTGGCCGCGTAGTCGCGAGATCGGCCACGCCGCCAACAGCGAAAACCAACAGCCAATAGATGCGGCAGCGATCCCGCAGGGGCGCGCTTGGCCGGATGCCGGGATTCAGTGAGAAATGGCCACAGACGATCAGGCTGCGCGCCCACGTGATGCCGTAGTGCGCTCGCGCGGGTCCGATCCTTGCCCAAGCCGTCGCTTGCGCGGCCGCAGCCTGCCCGAAAAGGGCGTTGGAATTTCCTATGCCTCGTTCTTGATCTCTCGGTTAGGACTGGCATGAGCAACAACACACTGCAGTCGAAGTGAGAGGACAAATGACCAGCGATCTCGGGAGGACGAAAACTCAGTGAACAAAGATCGTCGAGACTTCTTGCAGGAGTCTGCTCGCATGGGTGCCTTGGCGCTTGCCGGGACAACGCTTTTGGATTTGGCGCCGGCGCATGCGCAGAGCAAGTCGGGGCAAGAACTCGCAACGATGACCATTGTTAAGCTGTCGCGACTTCTTGCCAGCGGGAAAGTCACCAGCCGTCAACTTATCGAGCAATCGCTTGCGGCAATCAACGATCCGCATGGCGAGGGCGCGCGAACATTTCTCGTCATCCATGAACGTGAAGCGCTGGCTGCCGCTGACCGCGTGGATACACAGCGACGCAGCGGCACGAAGCTGCCGACTCTTGCCGGCATTCCGATTTCGATCAAGGACCTGTTCGATGAAGCCGAAGTCGTCACGCTCGGCGGCTCGACAGTGCTGGTTGGCTCGCCGCCCGCGACACGCGATTCGAGTGTCGTCGAACGATTGAGAAAAGCCGGCGCGGTGATTGTCGGGCGCACCAATCTCACCGAATTCGCCTACTCGGGCCTCGGCATCAATCCACACTACGGCACGCCGAAAAATGCCTTTGATCGCAGCACTGGTCGAATTCCCGGTGGCTCATCCTCTGGCGCTGCGATTTCGGTGAGTGATGGAATGGCGGCGGCTGCGATTGGCACCGATACCGGCGGATCGATCCGCATTCCGGCCGCTCTGAACGGCCTGGTCGGCTTCAAACCCACAGCTCGGCGCGTACCCCGCGACGGCGTGCTGCCGCTGTCGTTCTCGCTCGATTCGTCCGGACCCATCGCCAAGACGGTTGCAGACTGCGCCTTGCTCGATCATGTGCTGGCCGCAGAGAGCGAGGCTGTTCCGGCATCTGCCCGCTTGCGTGGTTTGCGTTTCGCGGTGCCGAAGACGGTGTTCCAGGACGATTTGTCGGCAGCCGTCGCCAGCGCGTTCACTACAGCGCTGGGGCGCTTGTCGGCCGCCGGCGCGACCATCGTCGAACTGCCAATGGCCGAATTCGCGCTGGCCGCTGCGGTGAATCCCCGTGGTGCGCTGGCCAGCGCCGAAGCCTTTTCCTGGCACCAGCGATGGATGAAAGACGGCGCCGATAAATATGATCCGCGTGTCATCGTGCGCATTCGTTCCGGCGAGACGTTCACGGCGGCGAACTACATCGAGTTGTTGCAGTTGCGCGATCGCTTCATTCGCACCATCGATGCCGCTGCCGCTGGCTATGATGCGATGCTGATGCCAACGACCCCCGACACCGCGCCGACAATTTCCGAAGTCAGCAAGGACGACGAAAGCTATTTTCGCTTCAATGGCCGCATGCTGCGCAATCCGTCCATCGTCAATCTGTTCGACGGCTGCGCGCTTTCCATTCCCTGCCATGACCCCGGCAGCGCCCCGGTTGGCCTGATGATCGCCGGCACGCAAAACACCGACCGCAAGATTCTTGCGATCGGACTCGCGGTGGAGGACGTCATCTGGAAGCGCCGCAGCTGATTAGCGAGCCGGGAGGGACACGCTCGGTCAAGCAGATTGGAGTGCTGTTGCAAGGACGTAGGCGCACGCCGCGCCAAGGCTGTCCGCTCAGAACATTCCGGTTTCGAGCTTGGCGGCATCCGACATCATGGAGTGATTTCATGGAGGGTCGAAGACTAGGGACACGTCGGCTTCACTGACGGCGCCCAAGAGAGGACCGCTACCGAACGGGCCTGTGCTGTGCGCGGTCGCGGGAACAAGCTCCTTGACGGAAGTCTCCAGCGGGCGCTGATCGACCCGTTTCCGTCAGTCGAAATCGCTTCGTGGCAGGGCAGAGCGGCCGTTCGCTCAGACTCGATCGCACGCGAATTGATGATGCCCTTAGAGTTGAGCTTGCATCTTCAGGCGACACGGTCCCAAGATCAACCGCACCCAGGGGCGGCGGCTGGCGCGCATCGCATATGACGACTCATTCCCTCCCTTTGCGGGTGGCCATCCTGTACCCCGGCGACCGGGCAGCACGTGACCGCGCCGATCCGGGCGAAAGCAGGTTCTCCGCGTTGTTCGATGCGCTGTCCGCTGCGGGTATCGCAGCCGAGCCCGCCGTCTACCAAGACGACTTTGTCGACGAGGTGCGTTCGCAGCTGTTCGATGTGGATGCGGTCCTCGTCTGGCACAACCCGATCGAGAACGGCCGCACCCGTCGCATCCTCGATGCGATGCTGCGCGATGTAGCGGCGCGCGGCAGCCTCGTCAGCGCCCACCCTGACACCATCCTTCGCCTAGGCACGAAGGACGTGCTGCTAGCGGTGCGGG
>JANNWF010000357.1:0-16240 GCA_031408455.1 Pseudoxanthomonas sp.
AGTTGACCAATCGCAGGAGCCAACTCGTGAATCGAAGCCGCAAATCCTCAATCCTGGTCGGCGCGGCCGCGGCCAGCCTGCTGTTGGCGGGCAGTGCCCACGCGCAACTTGCTTCACCAAAGATCGTCATCACCAATACGAATCCGCTGGCCGAAATTGGACTCGAAGTGGGTAGCTCAGTGGAATTTGCGGCCAACGGCGATCTTCAGGTTCGCTGCCGCACTGCCGCCGGCGTTTGTGACTTGCGAAATTTGGGCAGCGGCGGGGGAACCAATCCGCCTACCAATCTGACCCTGACTCCATCCAGCACCAGCATCACGGCGGGAGCGCCGTTCAATCTCACTTGGAGCAGTTCCAACGCCGAAGCCTGTTTTGGTTCGGGTCCAACCAACCCAGCCGTCTCGGGATGGACAAATCAACCGTTGACGACCTCGCGTGGGTCTCCGGGTTTGTCGCTGACCTTGGCCGAAGGCTCGTACAACTTTCAGATGCGCTGTTACAACGCGACTGGATCGGCGATCGTCAATGCGTCAGCAGTGACCGTTGGACCCGGTACGCCTCCAGTAGGAGACGGCTATTGCACCGAGTACTACAACGGAACCACGCGTCCAGTGCCGACCGATGTGCGCTTCACGGCGCATAACTTCCAGCAGGTTCTGCGCAGCTTCGGCGACATCTGGGGCGTGCAGCCAGGCATTGGCAGCGGCCCGCAAGTGGCCGTCCCCGGCAATTTCCTCAATCCTTCGACCTCGCGATACTTGGCGATACCGTTCACGTTATCAGGTGCTGCCAACCAAGTAACGTTTACCTGGATCGACGTGCAGGGCTCGGGCATCCCCACTGGACAGGTCGCCGTAACGATCAGCCCTTGTCCGGGTGACTTCCGTCCGCGAGTTTTCCCGTCACCGCCAAGCGACGTCTATCTGAGCCAGAATTGCCGCTTCGATCAGACCGGAATTTCTGGAAACCTCGTGGCTGCGACTCCCACATCAGGGCTTTCCGGTTGCCTAGCACCAACCGGTAAGCAGATGTACTTGAATATCGCAACCTACAACATGTTCACCACCACGACCCCCACGACATCGACGTGCGGCGGTAATTCAACCTGCGGCGTCAACATGCAAGTCCAATGAGCCTAGTCAAATCGGGTCAACGAGTAGACATCGGAATGCGATGCAGACAGGTGACTTGCCTGCTTTTCGCAATGCTGCCAATCCCGTTGTTTGCACAGGCGTTGCTTCCTCCTGAGCTGCCGCAAGATGTTGTCGCCAAGCGCGGCAACATCGTGCTTTCGCTCAAGGATGTCGACGTCAAGATCCGGACGATGCCGGCTGAATTGAGAGCGGGTTACCTGACTGAGTCTGACCGCGCGGCACGATTTATCGACTCCGTACTGCTTGCCAAGCAGGTAGCGGCTAGAGCGCGGGAGCTCGGAATCGACAAGGAGGCAGGTTTTCAAGAGGAACTCGAGCTAGCGGCTACGGAATTGCTATCTCGCACTCTGATAGAACGGCATACCGCTGAAGCGCCGATTCCCAACGTCAGCAATCTCGCACGCGAGCGCTACCTAGCTGACCCGGAGGCGTTCACGCCCGAGGCTCGCATCGATCTGAGCCACGTGTTGGTGCCAACCGATGGGTTGGAGGAATCAGCTGCGAGGTCCCTGGCAGACGACGTGTTGCGTCGCGCGCAGGCTGGGGAGTCATTTGATGACTTGGTTGCGTCGCTAGGCAATAGCGATGTAACCACCGAATCAATGGCTAGCGTGGATTTATCCAAGCTGGATCCAGCCTTTGTAAGGGCTGTTGGGCAACTCGAGAAAGAAGGTGACATGGTCGGGCCAGTGCGAACTCGCTTCGGCTTCCACGTTGTTCGGCTGGACTTGTTCAAGAAATATCCCACCCCACCATACGACCAGGTTGAGACGCAGTTGATTGCGCAATTGGAAGGTGAGGCTAGGGACAAGGCCAAGCGAGATTTCCTGGCTAGTTTTTCGCGATTGCCTGTCGAGCTGAACGATCAAGCGATCAGTAGCCTGCGCACACGGTACTTGGGTGACGTATCAAAGTCTCCGAGCCAAGTGGAACCTGCTACCGAAAAATCCAAGCCTTGAGGATTGGCTCTGCGGTGGTTGGAATCAACTTGAGTCCGAGCGTGTTTTGATTGGCTGACGTCGATCAAACCGATTGATACAGCGCGACAACACAACGCAACACATGATTGCCTACCTCGCTCGCCAAGATCTTGCGCAACGATTCAGCGGCAACAGTCTTGGCTTGAGTTGGGCGCTGTTGGCGCCAGTTTTGCAACTGGCGTTATTCGCGGTGGTTTTTGGCTTGATCTTTCAGGCGCGAATTCCTGGCTTGGATGCCGCCGGATATGTCGCCTACCTGTCGCTGGGAATGTGGCCCTGGCTTGCTTTTAGCGACGCAGTAACGCGCGGATCAACCGCTTGCACCGATCATTCCGGGCTGTTGGCAAAAGTTGCCATCGCGCCTTGGCAGCTTGTGGCCGCGCGGGTGTTGACCGCGTTTATCCTGCAGGGCGCTGGCTTCTTGGTGGTGATGATTTTGCTCTGGGCGTTCACCCCGCACGTCGCACCGATCTACCTGCCGCTTACACTGTTGGCTTGGGCCACGTTTGCGGCTATCGCGTTTGGTGCCGCCATTTGCCTATCGATCATCCACGTGTTCTTTCGCGACCTGCAACAAATCGTGCAGTACGGCCTGACCGCGACCATGTTCCTCACGCCCATTCTCTACTCAGCCGACATGGGACCGCCCGGCATCCGCGAGCTGCAGCAGTTCAATCCGTTCGCTGATGTCATTGCCGGCATCCGCGATCCCCTGATGACGGGCGATCTCGGCCACATATTGCCGATGACGGGGATCGGTTTCGCAGTTGCGACCTTACTGCTTGCCGGCTGGATGTACCGCCGCTTTCACCGTCATATCGTTGATTTTCTGTGAACGAGCCCGCTCCAGTCGAGCCATTGCTAGACGTCCGGGGTCTAGGAAAGGCCTATCCACGCAGCAGCGATGGTGCGGCGCGCATGCGCGCCATGGGCGCGATCTTTACCAACCGACCCTATGCCACTCACCCCTGCATCGATGGCATCTCGTTTACGGTGCGACCGGGCGAATCACTTGGAGTGATTGGCGAAAATGGAGCTGGAAAATCGACCCTGCTCAAGCTGATCTGTGGCGTGCTCAGCCCCACCGTTGGCAGTGTTGTCCGTAACGGTAGCGTAGGGGCACTGCTGGAGTTGGGCGCGGGTTTTGATGTTGAACGCAGCGGCCGAGACAACATTAGCTTGAGCGCCGGATTAATGGGTTGGACCACCGAGCAGATCCGCGAACGCAGCGACGAAATTATTGCCTTCGCCGACATTGGTCGCTATCTCGACGAACCCGTTAAACACTACTCCTCCGGCATGGTGGTGCGACTTGGGTTTGCCGTGATCGCAGCCGTAAAGCCAGACCTGCTGATCACCGACGAGGTGCTCGCGGTCGGTGACGAAAGCTTTCAAAAAAAGTGCATTCGCTGGATCGAGGACTATCTAGAAGGCGGCGGCACTCTGCTCTTAGTCAGTCACTCGATGTACCACGTGCAAAAACTATGCAAACACGCGCTGTGGATCAAGGACGGCCGCGCCCAAGCCTATGGCGACGTGTTCGACGTGACCCAAGACTACTTGGCCTATCACGAGCGCAAATCCGCCAGTCAGATCGGCCCTGATATTGAGCCGAACTACGCTGGCACCGACTATCGCATCACCCGCGTGTGGCTCGATGACAGCGAAGATGCGACGCCACGCGTCTTGAGGAAGGGGGCTGGCCTCGCCATCGAGATCGAGATCTATACCCCAGAGGATCGCATCCCCCAGTTTGGCGTCGGCGTGCTGAGAGCGGACGGCACGCCCATCTATGGCACCGTGAGCGAGATTAGCGGCATCCAACCGTCACTCGTAGAGGCCAAGCACGTGCGCTATCGTCTGCGCTTTGATGATTTGCCTCTGCTACCGGGTGGATACGTGCTCAAGTTGCATGCAACCGATCCGGAAGGGCTACGGCTGTTCGACACGGTCGAGCGCGGTTTGATCGTGCGCGGAGAGTCGCGCGAATTTGGCTTGGTCCGCCTCGCACACCGTTGGGAGTAGAGACCGATGTCGCTCACCGTCATCGTGCCCGTGTATAACGCGGCGGCGGATTTGGCGGTTTGCCTCAGTTCGCTGCTGCGTACTCTCGATGCGAGCACGCAGGTGCTGATCGCCGACGATGCATCGCCCGATCCGCGAGTGGCACCGGTGATCAAGCGATTTTCCCGACAAGCCGAGTTTGCGGTCAGCATCCACTGGCGAAGCGAGAATCTGGGCTTTGTCGGCAACGTCAATCGCGCGTTTAAGGATTCAGCGCCAACGGACGTTGTTATTCTCAACGCTGACACCATTACGACGCCACATTGGCTGGATCGAATCGCCGCTTGCGCCGCCAGCGATGCCTCAATCGCGACGATCACGCCGTGGTCAAACAACGCAGAGATTTGCTCGTACCCACATTTCTGCGCCTCCGGGGACATCCCCGATGACTTGGACGAACTGGCGGCAGCCGCTGGCGAGCTGGTTCCCAGCTATCCAGAACTGCCCACCGGGGTTGGCTTCTGCATGTTCATTCGCCGTGCCGTCTTGAACACCATCGGCGATTTCGATCATGCGACCTTTGGTCGTGGCTACGGTGAGGAAAACGACTTCTGCCGCCGCGCCGCCGCCCATGGCTGGCGCAATGTGCTGTGTGACAACGCCTTTGTGGCGCATCGCGGTGGCGCATCGTTTGGACCGACGGGTCTAAAGCCGGGCGGCGAAAACTTGCTGCGTCTTTGCGCCCGTTACCCCGACTACAATGCGTGCGTCGCCGGATTCATCATGCGCGATCCGCTGGCTGAGTTGCGCCAGCGACTCACCGAACGCCATCGTGCCCACCTTGCTGTGCCGATGCAGCGTCCGCTATTCGAATAGGTTCACCCGCCCGTCATGACCACGCCCGAGTTGCCCTTCACCGGTGAACGCTTCACGCCCGAGTGTGTACGCGAAATATGGCTTGAGCATTGGCATCGCTATGCGTTCGCACTGCCGCTGGCACGTGGCAAACGGGTCTTGGATGCTGCCTGCGGTGAGGGTTACGGCAGCGCTTTGTTGGCCACGGTAGCCAGCAGCGTGATGGGACTAGATATCAGTGAGCAGACCATTGCTCACGCAGCTGCTCGCTACGGCGAAGCGGCCGCGCTCAGCTTTCGTTGCGCGGACGTGGCGGCATTGGATGGGTACGCGGACGGCAGTTTCGATCTGATCGTCAGCTTTGAAACGCTGGAACACTTGTATGCACAAGAGGCCATGCTCGATGGCTTTGCTCGCCTGCTCGCACCGGGTGGGGTGTTGTTGGTGTCGACGCCTGATCGCCGCACGTACAGCGACATTCCCGGTTTCCGCAACGAGCATCATGTGCGCGAGTTGTATCGCGACGAGTTTGAAGCGCTGCTGGTGGCGCGCTTTCCGCAGCGGCGCTTGTATGCCCAAAAGCTGTTGTTCCAAGGCGTGCTGTGGCGAGTGGATGCAGTCGACGCTGAAGTCGAATGCAAGAGTTCACCCTCGCCTACAAAAACCCAATGGGCAGCGGCCTCCGCGATCACCTTGGATGCCAATGGGCAGGCGCTGACAGGCTTGGACTACGCACCACTTTATTACCTCGCCGCCTGCGCCAAGCGCGGGGAAGATTTGCACGCGCTCACCGATCTGCATTTATTTGGCGACGCGCAGGAAAGTGTTTACCGCCACTACGAGTCTGAAATTCGCAAAGGAATTGCGGCGGGTCACCGACTCATCGAGCTCGAGCGCGACTTGATCGCCGAGCGCAGCGCGCGTCAGCAACTGATGAGTCAGCTGGCCGAGTGGCAGGCGACTCGATTTCAAGGAGCCGATTGATGGAATTTCGCTACGACTTCGGCAGCGTGCAAAGCAACATGCCGGCAGCATCCAGTGCGCCACTGTGGGCAGCGATTGATGGGCGCGTCAGTGCCTTGGCCGGTGATGAGATCGTCTTTTTTGATCCAGTGACTGCGCGCAGCCACGTGATGACCCAGCAAGTGCTGCAAGCGCTGGAGCGGTGTCGCGGCTTTGCACCAATGAGCGCACACGTCGAAACCGTTGCCAACACGCTACCCGGATTGCAAGGCAAGCAAGCGGCAGTCAAACCAGTGCTGGAATCGCTGCAAACGCGCGGGCTGCTACAAAGTGACGACGCATTTCTTCAGCGCATGCGCGTGGTCTCGCCGCGCGTGCGCGCACCAGTGTCTGGCTTGTTTGTGCGGGCCTGCAATCGGCCCGCGCAACTGGATGCAATGCTGGGCAGCTTGCTTGCCAACGTGACTTCGTTGTCCGTGAGCGAACGGGTGGTCGTGGTTGACGACTCCACGTCAGACGCAGCCATCGCGGCGCATGAACGACTGTTGCAGGACTTTGCGGCGCGTTGGCCGCAGCCGGTGCATCACGTCACTCCCTCGCATTGGCGCACGATTCTCAAGGAACTCGTCGCGTCGCTTCCTGAGCATGCGTCAGCGCTAGGCGGCGTGCTGTCGACAGGCAGCGGCAAGCAGCAGGGCAGCGGAGGTAGCGGCCGCAATCTCATTACCTTGCTGGCTGCCGGCGGTCGTTACTTGATTTTGGACGACGACAATCTGTTGCCCTTGCATCGCATGGCTGGCAGTGATCGGTCGTTTGACCCCAAGTCTGCTGCCTCCAGTATTCACACCTTTGCCGACCATGCAGCAGCGCTGGCCGTTGGCGAAGCCGACGACGCGGCAATCCACTGGCACTTGGATCTGTGCGGGCGCGCCTTGGGCGAAGTGCTGGGCGACGCCGCTGCTTCACCTTTGAGTTTTGGTAGCCAGCAACTTGCCGGCTTTGCGCCGAGTCATGCGCCCTATCTCGCCCCTGCTGCGCGGATCGCCACCACGGTCAATGGCCACCGGGGAGGATCCTGTGCGGCGTCCATGCATTGGTTGTTAGTGTTGGACGCCAAAGCACGCGCCGGACTGTGCGCCTCTGAAGCCAGCTACCTGGCGGGGCGCGGCGATGCTTCGGTCTGGGTGGGATTTGAGCGGACCTGCGCGACTCGCATGGCCACGATTTCTCCGTTTGCGGTCGACAATAGTCAGCTTATGCCCTGTACGACGCCAACTGATCGCGCCGAAGACTTGGTCTTCAATGCCTTGCTCTCAACGGGTGACGCAAACAGCCTGCAGTTGCTCACGCCAACCAGCGCTGGTCATCGACCCGAGGCCGGTCGCGACCGCAGCGCCCAATTGGGTCTTCCACGCATGGTCAGCGTGGGAATGTGCGTCGGCGAGATCATTGGCAGTGTGGCCGAGCAGTTGCACAGCGCCAGCGTTGCCGGACGTTATGCGGCAGTCGCCGCAAGATTGGACGACATGGCGGGTGGCAGCGATGCCAACCTGTCGAGCTACCTGCGCGAATTCTTGGTCTATGAGCGCGCACACCTGCTGCGCCAATTGCAAGACGCGCTGCCCGCTGCTCAGGACGCACCGGCCGCGCTGCGCGCGGACATTTCCAAGCAAATCGAACTCAACGCGCGCGCCGTCGTTGAGCGCGGCATCCCACGCTTTAGCAACATGCCGAGCAACGCCAGCGAGCAAGAGTGTGCTGCGATGTTTCGCAATGAAGTCACAACGCTGACCCACGGCTTACGGGCATGGCCCGCTGCTTGGGAAGTGGCATTGGCGAAGCAAGCGGATTGGCTGGAGCGCGCCCGCGTGCGCCCGTGACAGCGCAGCTTCGAGTGCAACGCGACCGAGTGCGGCGTCTATGGTTGCAGTTGCCATGAGCGACGATGCGCAATCAGTCACCGTTGTCGTGGTCACCCATAACAGCGCGTGGACATTGAGCCGCTGTCTAAACGCGGCATTGGCGCAGGCAGCGGTGACGGCGGTGGTCGTGGTCGACAACGGCTCCGGCGACAACTGGCGCGACGCACTACCGACCGAAGCGCGTCTGCTCCGCCTTGAGAACCCCGACAATCCAGGCTTTGCGGTCGCCTGCAACCAAGGTGCGGCGCTAGCGCAGACTCCTTGGTTGTTGTTCCTCAACCCCGATTGTTTTCTCGCCGACGACAGCCTGCAGCGCCTACTCGATTTAGCAGATGCCAATCCCGCGCTGGCTGCGCTTGGAGCCGAATTAGTTGATGCAGCAGGGCATGTTGATCCTGCTTCTTACCGACGTGCGCCAACCCCAGCGGCGGTGCTGCGTGGTCGGGTGGCGATGTCTGCGGAGTCAGCCGTCAAACCCGCCGAGCCGCCTGCCGCTATCCGTCATGTGGACGCCATTTCTGGCGCCCTCATGCTGGTAAGGCGAGCTGCGTTCGAACACGTGGGTGGCTTCGATGCGGGCTATCGGCTGCACTGCGAAGACCTGGATCTGTGTCGACGTTTCAAGCTCGCGGGCTTCGAGGTTGCGGTAGCTCAGCAGATACAGGTGCTGCACCTCAAAGGCACATCCAGTCGCGCACGACCCGTCTGGGTCGAATGGCAAAAGCACCGCGGCATGCTGCGCTACTTTCGCAAGTTTGACGCGGCTACATCGCCGCTTTGGCTGCGTGTGGCGGTTGGGTTCGGGATCGCGTTGCGCTTTCCGGCTGCAACCCTGCGCGCAGTTTTGCGCGCACGTCGAGAGAACCGCGACGAAAGCAAGTTAAAGGATTTGTAGGAGCTAGGCCTTACTTCAGCGCCTTGAATCGCAAGCGATGCGGCCTGGCACCTTCTTCGCCCAAGCGGCGTTTCTTGTCTTCCTCGTATTCGCGGTAGTTGCCTTGGAAGAACTCGACGTGGCTGTCGCCTTCAAAGGCGAGAATGTGAGTGGCGATACGATCCAGGAACCAGCGGTCGTGCGAGATCACCAAGGCACAGCCGGGGAACTCGAGGATGGCGTCTTCGAGCGCCCGCAACGTCTCGACGTCAAGGTCATTGCTGGGCTCATCGAGTAGCAACACGTTGCCGCCCTGCAACAGCGTCTTCGCCAAGTGCAGGCGACCACGCTCACCACCGGACAAATTGCCGACCAACTTCTGCTGATCCTGGCCCTTGAAGTTGAAGCGGCCCAAATAGGCACGCGATTGAATTTCGACGCCGTTGATATTGAGGATGTCTGAGCCGGCGGAGATCTCCTGCCAGACGTTGTGATCGCCCTGCAAGGTGTCACGGCTTTGGTCGACGTAGGCGAGCTTCACCGACGGGCCCATCACGACTTCACCGCTGTCTGCCTTTTCTTGCCCGATCACCATCCGGAACAGGGTCGACTTACCGGCACCATTGGGGCCGATGATGCCGACGATGCCGCCGTTGGGAATGATGAAACTCAAGTCATCGATCAGCAGCCGATCACCGAAGCGTTTGCTGACGTTCTTGAACTCGATGACGTTGTTGCCCAAGCGCTCGCCAGGCGGAATGAAAATCTCGTTGGTCTCGTTGCGGCGCTGGTAGTCGACGGATTGCAACTCCTCAATCTTCGACAGGCGCGCCTTGCCTTTGCTGCGGCCGCCTCTGGCGTTCTGGCGTGCCCATTCCAGCTCTTTGCTGATCGCTTTCTGACGCGCCTTCTCGGACGAGTCTTCCTGCTTCAGGCGCTCTTCTTTCTGGGTCAACCAATCGGTGTAATTGCCCTTCCAAGGAATGCCGCGGCCGCGATCCAGTTCAAGAATCCATTCGGCCGCGTTATCCAAGAAATAGCGATCATGGGTGACCGCGACGACGGTGCCCGGATAGCGAGCGAGAAACTGTTCCAGCCACTCCACCGACTCGGCATCCAGATGGTTGGTTGGCTCATCCAGCAACAGCATGTCGGGCTTGGACAGCAGCAAACGGCACAGCGCCACGCGGCGCTTCTCACCACCGGATAGCTTGTCGACCATCGCTTCCCACGGCGGCAGTCGCAGCGCATCGGCGGCGACTTCAAGTTGCTGTTCGAGCAAGTGCGCATCGCCGGAGGCCAGAATCGCTTCCAGCCGCGCCTGCTTGGCGGCCAGCTTGTCAAAGTCGGCGTCTTCATCGCCATAGGCGGCGTAGACCTTGTCTAACTCGGCCTGGGCCTGCATGACCTCGCCGACGCCTTCTTCCACCGCTTGGCGAACGGTGTGGGTTGGATCCAGGCGCGGCTCTTGTTCGAGATAGCCGACCTTGATGCCGGCTTGCGGTCGCGCCTCACCGATAAAGTCTTTGTCGACACCGGCCATGATGCGCAGCACGGTGGATTTGCCCGAGCCATTCAAACCCAGCAGGCCGATCTTGGCACCGGGGAAAAATGACAGTGAAATGTCTTTGATGATCTGCCGCTTGGGCGGGACGATCTTGCTGACCCCGTTCATGGTGTAGATGTATTGCATGGCGTCGGCTGCGTCTTTAAGTGAGGAAGGGGAGGGCTGCCCATTCGGGTCAGCCAAGCCCGCCATTATCGGCCAACACTACGTTCGCCGTCATGACTGAGTGCGTTCGGCTGATGTCCAGAAACTGCCTGCATTTCGCCCCAACCGCAGTGTCAACTTGCACTCGACGGCGCAGCTTGCGCAAAACATCAAGGACCGCTCATGGGTAAGCGTTGGATTCTGAAGCTGCTGACGATAGGCGGCTTGATATTGCTACTGCTACTGCCGATGGCAGTGCTGCGGGATTTGGTGGCTGAGCGGCAAGCGCGTGGAGCCGAGGTGGCCGAGGGCATTGCCGCTTCGAGCAGTCGTTCGCAACTTGTGCTCGGGCCGCTGATTTTGATCGATGCCACACGGACTCAGCGACATGAACGCGTAGTCACCGAGAACGGCACGATGCGCAGCGTGGTGGAGACGATCAAGGTACCCGAACAGCTGCTGCTGCCGCCCACTCAACTCACCATCGGCGGTGGCACCCGCACGGAGCGGCGCGGTCGTGGTGTGTTCACCAGTTTGTTGTATCACGCCGATTTGGATGTGGCAGCGCAATTCGAGTTGCCGCTGCCGCCCACCATCGAAGGCGATCTGCTGGACTATCGAGTCAACACGGTTCGCATCGTGCTGGGGGTTGGCGACAGCCGCGGCATCGGTTCGGTCAAGCTCGCGGTTGCAGGTCAGGCGCTGGAAGTTGAGCCAGGTGCCATCGGCGTCGCCTGGCAATCGCAAGGCTTGCATGCGGATTTGCCGAAAGCGATGTGGTCACAACGTCAGGTGTCGACAAAGATCACCTTGGCGCTCAGCGGCACCGATAGTTTGGCGGTGGTGCCGGTCGGCGATGAGACGTCGGTGAAGCTGACCAGCGATTGGCCGCATCCGGGCTTTGCCGGTGAGCATTTGCCGACTCGGCGCGAGATTTCTGCGCAAGGATTTGCGGCCGATTGGGACATTTCCCGCTTGGCCAGTAGCGCGCAGCAAGCCTTGGCGCAATGCGGTGCCACTAGCGCCGAATGTTACGCGCTCAACCAAACCGCGCTCAGCGTGCGTTTTGTCGATCCGGTGGACCGCTATCTGCTCACCGAGCGCGCGCTCAAGTACGCCCTGTTGTTTTTGGCACTCGTGTTCGGCGCGGTGTTCTTTGTCGAAGCCTTGCGGCAAGTGGAAGTGCATCCGATCCAATACGGTTTGACTGGTTTGGCGCTCGCCGTTTTTTACCTACTGCTGTTGGCATTGGCGGAGCACATCGGCTTTGCGCTGGCTTACTTGGTTTCGGCGTTGGCATGCGTCGCCGTGATCGCGCCATACATGAGTGCAGTATTGGGTGATCGCAAACGCGGCGCCGGCTTTGCGGCGCTAGTGGCGGGCTTGTACGGACTGCTCTATGGCGTCTTGCAATCGGAAGATTACGCTTTGCTGACCGGTGCCTTGGCGCTGTTTGCCTTGCTGGCAGGCGTCATGATGGCGACGCGCCGACTCAACTGGTTTGCGCTGGGGCAGGCGCGCGGGTAGACCACCCTTCCAGTTCCAGTTCCAGACCAGCGCGGCTAGGTGCACGCCATCGCGCTGGTCTGGAGTGGCCACCAAGACCTACACCGTTAGCCAGACCGCGCTCGCTAAAATGTGGCCGACTCACTCACTTCCCGGAACGGCAATCAATGCCTCTCTTCACCATCGTTGTCGTCCACTACCAAGGCGTCAACTCGCAGGAGGTGTTTCTGCGTGGCATCGCATCGTTGCAGGCGCAAACGCTGCAAGACTTCGAAGTCCTCTGCTACCACGACGGACCGTTGCTTGACGCGACGTTGGATTTCCCCGTGCCGATCATCGCCAGCGAACAACGCCAAAACGATTGGGGCCACAGCCTGCGTGACCGCGGCATTCGTGAGGCAAGCGGCGACTACATCCTGCACTTCAACGCCGACAACGTGTTGTTTCCCAACGCACTGGAAGAGATCGCCAAAGAAATTGCCAGACCGTCGCGAGTGTTTGATCGTCAGCGGCAACCGCTCGACACGAACGACATCATCATCTTTCCGATTCAGATGTGGGGCTTGGTCAAATTTCGCGAACTCACCCTGCAGTTGAAGGGCAAGCGCGACTTCTACCTCACCATGACCGGCCTACCGCCACACCAGCTCAATATTGATTGCATGCAGCTGGTGATGAAGCGCGAGCTATGGCTGGCCGAAGGCGGTTGGCACGACAAGCGCGAAGCCAGCGACGGCATCATGTACGAAGAATTTGCCGCCAAGTACGGCTATCGGGTGGTGGGGCCGGTGTTGGGGGCGCATTACTGAGGCGCGGCGTTTAGGGGTTGCTGGTAACTCGCTTGCAGCAGTCGAGCAAGCTCGGCGGCTTTGGTAGAGCGGCGCTTGATCCAATACAGATCAGTCAGCCGAAAAGTTGACCGTTCGGCCTGAGATATCGAAGGCCTACCTCTTACTGCCAGCTAGAGAAAGGCCTTCGATACCTCAGGCCGAACGGACTAAACAATGATTACTGGAGCTTGCTCCGCTGCACTTGCCACGTTAGCGCCCCAGAATCAGCGCATGGCTTACCGCGCTGGGGTTTCGACCGAACGCAGAAACTCGGCGAGCGCGACAACGGTATCGGTGCACTCGAACAACCGTTCACGATTCGCCAGCAAACGGGCACGCATCGCAACTAGGGTTGCCGAGTCTTGCGCCAAGGCCACCGCGCGATTGACGTAATCGTCGTGATCGCAGGCGATCAACTCTGGCACTTCAAGCACCCGCAGCATCGCTGCTGTTTGCCGCGTGCGCATGCTCACGCCTTCAGTGGTGAGCACCGGCAAACCTTGGCTGAGCAGATCCAGCGCGCTCATGCCGCCGGACCAATGGATGCTGTCGAGATTGAGATCGCAGGCTGCGGCCAAGCCCAAGAACTGCGGAAAGTCTAGGAAGCCATGCATCCGCAATTGCCGTTCCGGGTCAACGCCGTGAGCGCGCAAGACCGGCGTCATTCGCGCCAGCAACCACTCGCGTATCGGTGCTCGATCATCCACCAGCATGTGCAGACAAGCGTCAGGCAAGACGGCCAAAATGCGGGCGAACAAGGCGTCCTGTTCCGGCATCAATTTGTAGACCGTTTGCGCACAAAGAAGATTGATTTTGGTGCCAACGGGTGCTGCCAATTCGACGCCTGCCGCTGGCGGGTAGTCGCTGGCCTGCAAGCCGTGGCCCAAGCCGGGCAAGCGCAGCAAGCGCTCGCTGTAGGCTTGCTGTGCTTCGGCGGGCTCCATTCTGTCGGGTGACAACAGGTAATCGATGGTCGGCAGGCCACTGCTGACCGGATGGCCCCATAGCGCCACCTGCACCGGAGCCAGTCGCAAGCCCGCCAAGCCGGCGGCGAGCGGATGCATGCCGATTTCGGGATAGATGAGGATGTCGAGCTCGCGCCCAGCGATCAATTTCCGCCACATGGGTGCGTCCTGACGCGCACTGTGCAAGGTCGCGACAGGTTGCAAACGCTTGTCCCAGCCGTCTTCAAAGCCATCCAGCGCAAATACTTCCAACTCGAAACCCTGCCCACCCAAGGCTTCAATCAAAGGCGCAAACAAGCGCGTGACGGTGTGAAAGCGAAAATATGAGCAACAAAATCCAATGCGTCGTTTTTCACGCAGTGGTCGCGCAGTAAAGCCGGTATCGATGGTGGCCATCATCTTGGCCACCAGCACGCCGTAGCGACGTTGCTCGTCGAAGTTGTCTGCCAGATAGTGGCGATAGAACGCGGTCGATTGACCGATACAGCCCCAGACATCGAGCTGGTTAAGCGGCTCGGAAAAATCCACTCGCTCAAACGCTGTGAGACCGGCGCTCCAGCGCTGGATGAACGCCGCCGCCGCCGCCTCGTCTTGCGGTGCGGGTGAATCGGGCTGCTGAAAGTTGGCCCACTGCGCGGTCAAATCATCCGGCGCGAGCTGCAAGGCTGAGCTGATCGCCGCTCTCGCGGCGGCAAAGTCGCCGATGGCGCAAAGATCCTGCGAATGCATCAGCCAGCGTCGTGCGGTCGGTGCCAGTCGGGTCAAGCGCGCGCTCAAAGTAGCGCGGATTGCGGTGGTGGTGCCCATCCCAACGGCAACGAAATACAGCAATTCCAGCGCATCGGCGTGTTCGGGTTGGCGCCGCAACAGCCATTCGAGGTCGGCTCGCGCTGGTTCGAGATCACCCAACCGGAAGCGCATTTGTGCAGCAAAAAACGCGGGTTCGATATCGTCTGGTCGCAGGCGGCGAACCTCTGCCAGTGCCAACAGCGCGTTGCCCGGTTCGTGTGCGCCGCGCATTTTTGCCAGCTCCCACCATAGACCGATGTCATTGGGCGTGAGCGCAAGCAGTGCTTCAATGCTGCCGATGGCGGTGCGCAGATCGCCAAAATCGCGACTCAGCAAGGCCATCTCGCGACGGCTGGCAAGCAGGTTGGGATCCAGCGCAAGCGAGCGCGATAGCGACTCATCGGCGCGGCTGAATCGACGCAGCTCGCGCTGGCACTTGCCCAGCAAGCCCCAAGCGCGGGCGTCATTGGGATTGGCTTCGACAAATCGCGTCAGCCATTCACTAGCCTTGGCGAAGTCGCCGCTCACGAGGGCATCACGGACCACGAGCAGGGGATCGTTAGGTGACGACATCAGACGGTATGCGCGCGGGTCAAGGCGGCCCATTATCATATGAACTGGATTTTCACCGGACGCTTAGCCCATGTTCCCCAGCACCATGACCATTGCCGACTACGATCCTGAGCTTGCCGCCTCGATGGCGGCGGAACTCAAGCGCCAAGAAGAGCATGTCGAACTGATTGCTTCGGAGAACTACGCCAGCCCACGGGTGCTGGAAGCGCAAGGCTCGGTGCTGACAAATAAGTATGCGGAAGGCTATCCGGGCAAACGCTACTACGGCGGCTGCGAGTTTGTCGATGTGGCCGAACGGCTGGCGATAGAGCGCGTCAAGCAGTTGTTCGGCGCTGACTACGCCAACGTGCAGCCGCATTCGGGCTCGCAAGCGAATGCCGCGGTGTACTTGGCGCTGTTGCAGCCGGGCGACACCATCCTCGGCATGAGTCTGGCTCACGGCGGTCACTTGACCCACGGCGCCAAAGTCAATTTCAGCGGCAAGATTTTCAATGCCGTCCAGTACGGCGTAGATGCCAATGGCCTGATCGACTACAACGAGATTGATAGGCTCGCCCAAGAGCACAAACCAAAAATGTTGATCGGTGGATTCAGCGCCTACTCGCGACATATTGATTGGGCGCGGATGGCGGAAATCGCGAAGTCAGTCGGAGCGTACTTCTTCGTCGATATGGCGCACGTAGCCGGCTTGGTCGCGGCCGGTGTGTATCCGAATCCGATCGCGCACGCTGACGTAGTGACATCGACCACCCACAAAACCTTGCGCGGGCCACGCGGCGGCATCATCCTCGCCAAGGCCAACGAGGCGCTGGAGAAGAAGTTCCAGTCGATGGTGTTCCCGGGCACCCAAGGCGGTCCGCTGATGCACGTCATCGCCGCCAAAGCGGTGGCGTTCAAGGAAGCACTGGAGCCCGAGTTCAAGGTCTATCAACAGCAGGTGGTCGACAACGCCCGCGCGATGGCGGCCACGCTCACCGAGCGCGGCTACAAAATCGTCTCCGGCGGTACCGATAATCATCTGATGCTGATTGATTTGATCGGCCGCGACGTCACTGGCAAAGATGCCGAAGCCGCGCTCGGCGACGCCCACATCACGGTCAACAAAAACGCTGTC
>JANNWF010000358.1:0-23337 GCA_031408455.1 Pseudoxanthomonas sp.
GCCACGGTGTCGTCCAGCTACCGCGAGATCACCCTCGGTTGGTTCGATGCCAGTCGCAAGCGCAACGTACCCGCGCGGCTGTTCTGGCCAAATAGTGCGCGTCAGGGCGTCGTGCCACTGGTGCTGTTCTCGCATGGCATCGGCAGTTCGGACGATGGCTACACGCATCTGGGGCGTTATTGGGCCAGCCATGGGATCGCGAGCCTGCATGTCCGGCACGTCGGCAGTGATCGCTCGATGTGGGAGGGCAATCCGCTGCAAGTAGTGCAGCAGATCGAGCGCGCGACGAGCGACATGGAAGCGATCGCGCGCGCGGCTGATCTGCGCTGGGCGCTCGATCACGTGTTGGCTGAACGCTATGGGGCACACATTGATCTGACACGCATCGTGGTAGCGGGGCACTCGTACGGTGCAAACACCGCGATGCTTGCGGTCGGCGCACGCGTAGTGCGCGATGGACAAGTGCTGCAGCTTGCAGACGCGCGCATTGCTGCGGGGATCCTGATCTCGGCACCTCCCTTCTATGGAGATTCGGACTTTGCACCCATCGTCGGTGGCATTGAAATTCCGACCTTGCATGTGACCACAACCGAAGACGTCATTCGCTTGCCGGGATTCGGCTCCGGCGTCGCCGATCGCGAGAAGATATTTGACGCGATGGGCGGCGACAAGACGCTGGCGATTTTCGACCGCGGCAGCCACAACGTGTTCACTGACCGGCGCTACTTCGACACGCTGGAAGTGGCGGACAGCGTCAAGGCGTCGACACAGCGCCTCACGCTGGCGTTTCTGCAATCCCTCAACAGCAGGCGGGGTGGGCGGTTCGCGGCGCTAGCGGCGCTCAAGGAGTCGGGGCTGGTTATGCGTCGCGCCGTGGCAGCGTCGCCGCAGGTGGTGGCGGCAAACTCGCAACGAATTGCGCAGCCGTTGCCGATGCGAATTGGCGGACCGTAGCACCTTCCCGACCGCCACAATCTGCGATCCGTTCGATCACGCAAGGCGAAGCAGAACCCAGATGCCGCCGAATTCGAGGGGGAAATCTACGGTGCTATCGCTGAAAACTCCCCACTCCAGCCGCTTGTAGCAATACGCAATTGGGTTGGACCAAGCTTTGCAATGGTGAATCTCCCGCCGTTTCCTAGCGCGCTACGCAGAAACCATCCGGCCGCCGGACCTAGGCGAATTTGTTTCCTCGAGAAACGGGCTTCGAAATGCGTGGCTGATTTGCAAATGACGCCGAGGCTTTCCGCCCAAAGGCCTTCTCCCGTTTTGGTAAATGCCAGCAGGAGGGATCCCTTGCTTTCAACAATGGACATCACCAAAGGCTTGCCGTCATCCATGGTGGTCTCTTCCCATGTCTGCGGCAGGGTCTGCGCTTCCAGCAAGTTTCTCAATTCACTAATCGTTGCTGCACAGTCAGATGCAGCATCGGCCTTGCTATTCAAAGCCAGCAGCAATGGCAGAAAAAGCAATAAAAACCTGCTGCACATGGCATTGCTGGAATGCTTGTTTGATGGGAGAGACATTGTTCTTACGGCATGTTTACGGGCGGGAGATCACCCATCGCAGTCTTGCACGGTCGAGGAAGGCGGGCTCGTTAATTTGCAACGGGTGATTCCGCGCGCCCGCGAACGGGTTGATGGTGGATGGCCGACTTTTGCCAATGAAACTGGAGATGATCGAGCCGCATTTGTTTCTGGGACACAGCCCGGATGCGGCGAAGCGATTCGCCAGTAATTTGCGGCGGCGGTTGGAGGTGATGAGGGGTTAGTCGAAGGCTACAACAGTGGCGCACGAGCAGCCGAGCAAGTTCGCGCGCTGCGCGCGAACGCCTTCGATTCGCTCGGTCGGCTCTACAAGAGCAAATTGGCCAACCTCTGGTAGAGCGGAGCTTGCTCCGCTGCTGTCGCTTGTCCGGGCGAATGGCTGTGGGTGCGCCCCTCCATTTCAGTTCTCGCGCAGCGCCTGCATTGGGCTGATGCCGGCCGCGCGCTGCGCCGGAATCCAGCAGGCGAGCAGGCCCACTGTGGCAACCAACAGCATCACGCCGACAAGGGTCAGCGGGTCTAACGGACTCACTTCAAACAGGTGCGTGCGTAGCTGTAGGCCGAGCACCACGACCAGCGCCGCGCCGACCGCGAGACCAACGGCGAGCAGTCGGCCGCCTTCTGCGAGCACCCAACGCAGAATTGCGGCTCGGCTGCCGCCTAGCGCCATACGCACACCAATTTCGGTGGTGCGCTGAGCGACCGCGTGAGCGAGTACGCCGTAGACTCCAATCGCGCTCAAAGTCAACGCGACGCCTGCAAACAGCAGCAGCAAGGCCATCGGTGTGCGCCGGCTGTTGAGCGACGCATCCACGCGTGCAGCCAAGCTTTGCACGTCCCAGATCGGTTGCTCGGGATCAAACTTTGCAACCGCCTCGCGTAGCTGCGCGGCCAGCGTGTGCGGTGCCAGCTGCGACTTCATCACGATGCGAAAAATTCGTGGTGGGCTTTGTTGAATCGGCATGTAAAACGTCGGGCTGCTGGCTTGCTCAGACAGCTGTTGGGTTTTGATCGACTGCACCACACCGACCACAGTGAGCCAACTGATGGCTCCATCGACACCCGCAGTGCCAATGCGCAGACCGAGCGGATCGCGATCAGCAAATGAGCGCTGCGCCAAGGCTTGGTCGATGATGACTACGGGCAGCGCATCAGTGCTATCGCTGGTATCGAATCCGCGACCCCGCAGCAGGGGGATTTGCAAGGTGCGAAAGTAGTCGTGATCGGCCACTTGGATGTTGCCGATTTCTCCGCCGGCGGCGTCCTCGGTTGGCTTGCCTTCAACAAAATAAGGTGCCGAGCCGTAGTCGCTGGAGAACGGCAACTGCCCGACTGAGCCTGCGACGATCACCCCCGGCAGCGCCCGCACTGCCGCCATGAGCTGCTCGTTGAAGCGGCGCGTATCGGCCACGTCGCGATACTTTTCGCGCGATAGATTGAGGCTTGCGGTGACCACATTCTCAGCGCTGAAACCTGGGCTTACCTGCTGCAAACGCCACACGCTATGGGCGAGCAGGCCGGTGCCGCCGAGTAGCGCAACCGCCAGACTAATTTGCAGCACCACCAACACCCGGCGCGGCAACCGCGCTGCATGACGGCCGACGCTACCGCGGCCGCCAGCGCTGAGCGAATCGAGTGCGCCAGCGCCGCCGAGTGCAAGCGCAGGTACGCTCGCAAACAGCAGCGCGCTCATCACAACAGCAGCCAGCGTAAACCCCACCACCGGCAGCGAAATGCCAATGCGAAAGCCGTGCTCAGCGCCATCCAACTGCAACCAGCGGATCAGCCCAATGCCAGCAAAAGCGACCACAATGCCGGCCGCGCCACCCGCCGTTGCCAGCACGCCGCCCTCTATCAGCAGCTGCCGCGTGATGCGCAGGCGACTGGCTCCCAAGGCCATGCGCATGCCGAGTTCATGACGGCGCGCGGCAAATCGAATCAACAGCAAGTTGGCGACGTTGGCACAGGCGATCAGCAGCAGTAGAAACACGGCCGCCTGCAGCATCCACAAGGTGGCGCCGACATCGCCAACCATTTGCTTATGCAAACTACGCGCACGGCCGCTGAAGCCACCGCTACTCACGCGCTCGGCGAAATTGGGCGCGTGGGTACTGCCGGCGAAACGCTGCAGGTTATTGGCAACGATCGCATCGAACTGGGCGTTCAATTGGTCAATCGACGCACCCGGCTTTAGCCGCCCAATCGACTGCGCAAACTCAAATCCACGCATCGCATCTGACTTCTGCCTATCGGTCCACGCAAACGGCACCCACAAGGCGATTTCGCGACGTGGAAAGGTGAACGACTCTGGCATCACACCGACCACCCGGTAGCGCTGTCCGCTGATCCGAATATCGCGGCCGACCATCTCCGGATCAGCCGCAAATTGATTGCGCCACAAGGCATGACTGAGCACGACCACGCGCTCATTACCGAGCACTGCTTCGGCCTCATTGAAGGTGCGTCCCAATGCGGCTTGCACTCCCAGTGTCGTGAACAGCGATGGCGACGCGCTGATACCGGCGACACGCATGGGCGTGCCTTGCTCGGCCAAATCGTAGCTGTAGTCGTAGTAGATGGCACTGTCTTCCAGCGCAGCCGCGTGCTCGCGACGATCCAGATAGTCGGGCACGGTATTGCCAGAATCATCGACGCCACGCTTGGGATAGGTGTTGTGGATGTAGACCAAGCGCTCGCTATCGGGATACGGCAGCGGTCGCAACAAGCGTCCCTCCATGGCCGAGAACACCGCCGTATTGGCACCAATCGCCAAGGCCAGGGTCGTGATCACCGCCAACGAAAATCCGGGCCGTGTCAGCAGCGTGCGGGTGCTCAGGCGGAGATCGGATAGAAGTGAACTCAGCATTTGGAGACAGGCCGGCAATTGTGCTTGCGCATGCTAACGCGCCGCGTTAGTGTTTGACATGGCCATTGCTTCGTTTCGATGCAGCCAAACGGAAGCGCTTTTCAATGGCATCCGGGTTCGCCGCTTCATTCACATTGAGGCTGCGGCAATGCGCAAGCTCGCCGTGTTGCATCGGGCCGGCGTCATCGATGACCTGCGCGTGCCGCCGGGTAACCGTTTGGAAGGGCTCAAAGGCGACCGCCGTGGCCAGCACAGCATCCGTATCAATGATCAATGGCGTATTTGCTTTTGCTGGATCGCCGGCAATGCGCAGCAGGTCGAAATCGTTGACTATCACTAGCGGACACCACCCATGCGCAAAGTAGCCTACCCGCATCCTGGCGAGATTCTCCTTCACGAATTTCTGCTGCCGATGGGAATTACCCAGTATCGGCTAGCAAAGGAAATCGAGGTATCGCAGCGCCGTATTGGCGAAATCGTGGCGGGGAAACGGGCCGTCAGCGCCGATACGGCGCTGCGGCTGTCACGCTTTTTCGCTATGTCTGACGGGTTTTGGCTTGGCCTACAAATGGACTATGACGCGGCGACCACGAAAGACCTGCTCGCGCCGGTGCTGGGCAAAATCAAACCATGGGCGGCGGCGGAGAAGGCAGCCTGAAGTCGGAAGTAAGCCCCATGTAGCCAGGATGCAGCGCAGCGAGATCCGGGAGTTTGCGGCCATATCCTCCCCGGATTGCGCTGCGCTGCATCCGGGCTACGGAACTGAACTTGTCTTCCGGCGAATTTAGTCCGTGTATCGCGCTGCAACCAGCCACTGACCAAGAAATCTCTGGATTCCGGCGTTCGCCGGAATGACGATTCTCTTTCTTGTCAGCTTAGGTAACCTGCCGCACTAGGCTGCAGCATTTTTGTCCCCATTCAGGGCTGTAGCTGCTACTCCGCAGTTTCCGTTGGCGCTATCGCGCGGGCGGTCTCAGGGGTGATCTTCATGATCGAGTGGCGCAGTTCGCGGCTCAGGATGATCTTGGCGTCGCGCGCCCAGTCGTCGATGCGTTGGTCATAGACGAGCTTGCCGGCTTCATCGACGCGGATGAGTTTTTCTTCGCGAAGCTTGACGATGAAGCCGCGGAACAGCGAGCGGTCGAAAAACTCTGGCGCCGCTTGCGAATACAGCAAGGAAAGGCGTTGCGCGGTCAGATGGCACAAGGTCTCCAGCTCGCCCGAGCTGATCCGACCGGGGCCATTTTTCACCAGGATCGACACCGCGATGTAGTAACGCTCGAACGCCTGTTGCAGGCCGTGCGCGAGTGCGCGCAACTGGAACACTTCGTCGGTCTGGCCGGGTCCGCGCTGCAGATAGCCGCTGCTGGTGTCATAGGTGAACAAGCCGCGCGTGACCAAGGCATCGATAACGGCTTCGATGCGCTGACCAAACTCGGCCTCAGACCAAGGCAGAAACAGCTCGGCGCGAATGTAGGGATAGATCAGCTGACCCAAGCGAACCACACCGGCGCGACTCATGCGCCGATTGCTTTGGAAGCAGCACGCCACCCAGCTGGCGGCGGCAAACAGATGCACCACGTTGTTGCGGTAATAGGCTTGCAGTTCGCCGGTCGTATCTTCATACCCGAGCACGTCGCCGAGCGGGTGCGCGGTGCGCTTGAGCACTTGCACCTGCTCGCCGTAGGCAATGATCTTGGCCGCCGGCAATTCGGTCACGGTGACCCGGCTCGAATAGCTGACATCGCGCAACAGGCCACGATAGAGATCGATCAAGGCCAGTAGATCGGCCTCGGCCATCGCGTGTTTGGGCGTGGCAAGCAGGCACAAGGCCAGCAGATTGATCGGATTGACGTCGGCGGCGCAGTTGATAGCGACTTGAATGCGGGTGGCGAGATCATCGACCGCGTCGCCTAGCCACAGCGGCTTTTGGGCGGGATCGCTGCTGCGCCAATCGGCAGCGTGTGCGTCCAAAACATCGTCCAATTTAATCGGCTCGCCAAAACTCACCGCGACCTTGCCATAGCGATGCCGCAGCACGCCGAACACGCCGCGCAGCAATCCAAACAGCGACTCTTTCTCTTTCGGTCGGCCGGACAATTCAGCTAGGTAACTGTTGCCTTCCATCAGCTTTTCGTAGCCGATGTAAACCGGCTGAAAAATCACTGGGCGGCGGTTCTGGCGCAGATAAGCGCGCAGCGTGATGGCAAGCATGCCGGCCTTGGGCGCCAGCAAACGACCGGTGCGTGAGCGTCCACCTTCGATGAAATATTCGATCGATACGCCACTGCCGATCAAGCTCACCACATATTCGCTGAACACCGCTGAATACAATGGATTGGACTTGAAACTGCGGCGTAAAAAGAATGCGCCGCCACGCCGCAAAATTGGCCCGACCAGCGGCAAGTTAAGGTTGACGCCAGCGGCGATATGCGGCGGCACGATGCCGTTTTGATACAGCAGGTAGGACAACAACAAGTAGTCGATATGGCTGCGATGCGAGGGCACGTAGATGATTTCGTGGCCGGGCGCGACCTGCTTCAACGTGTCCAAATGATGGACGGTGACGCCGTCATAAAGTTTGTTCCAGAACGCAGCGAGCGCGAACGATGCGGAACGCACGGCGGGATGCGAATAGTCGGCGGCGATCTCCATCGCAATGCTGCGCGCCTTGTCGTGCGCGCGTTCGTAAGTAGAGTTGTCGCGGCGGGCTTGATCGGCAATGCTGCTGCGCACGGGCTCGGCATCCAGCACCGCATTCACCAAGATGCGGCGATGTGAAAGATCAGGACCAATCACCGCCGTGCGCACGCGCCTGAAGTGCGCGCGCAACACCCGCGACAGCTTGCGCACGCGGCGCTCGGGCGGCAGCCCTTCGGCCAAGGTCGCACGCAAGGACAGCGGTTGCGAAAACTGCACTATCGTATTGCGGCCGTTCAATAGCACCGCCAGCAAGCGACGGAAACGACCGACCAAGGTCCAGTTTTCTGAGAACAGCACCCGGAACCAACCGCTTTGCCGATCCGGAGCGCGACCGACAAAAATCGACACCGGCACCAACTGCACATCGAGCTCGGGCTGCGCATTGAGCGCAGAGAGCAGCGTCGCCAAGCCTTCCGAATGGGTCTTGCTGCGCGGTCGTCGAAACCAAAAGCCTTGCCGCCTTGAGAGCGCAAAAAACGAGCGCGATTTGCCGCCCAGATCGCCACCCACCATGGGCAACAAAGGCGACGGCAGGCCGGCTTCTTGACAGGCCTGCTCGAGAATCAGTGCGTTGGATAAGCCATAACGCTCGACCACATAGCAGACCGGCAGCTTGATATTGACGACGGCTTCGGCCGGACGCGGCGGCTCCAAGCGAATCGCCAGCCACGGCTGGGCAAGCTTGCCCATCACGCGAAAGAACAGCGATGGGCGCGCGGGAGTTTCGGTGGAGTTTTCCATGACGGAATTATCAGCGCGCGCGACCCGCAAAACGCGGGCCGCACGTCATGCTTCGGCAGATTGTAACTATCAGTCCCCCTTGGCCGGTGCTTCCGCCGGGTCGCTCTCCGGTGCAACTTCGCCTTCGCTTACCGCCTCGGCATCGTCGGGTTGCGGAAACTCTTCGGCATCGTCAGCAACCGCCGGCGGTGCGGCAGCGGCGGCGCGATCACGCTCGATCTTGGCCAAGGTGTCCTTGCCGTACCAGCGGCCTTCCTGGCGAACCATGTCGGTTTCCACTTTGAGTGGCTGATCGAAGAACTTGTATTCGATGCTGATCCGCGCCGCGTCCGCTTGCTCGCTGACGACGGCCGCCTGCACGCTGCCCAGTGCGTCATTGACCTTTAAGCCATAAAGCGCCAACACATCCTTGACCGTTGCGGAGATGATCGCGGCCTTGCTGGCCGCTTGCTCAAAGCTCAGCGCTTGCGCGTCTTCGATGGTCTTCAGCTCCAGTGCGCGGGCGCCGGCTACCACCCGACCAATGGCTTGTCCGGCCAGCTTGCGATCAGCAAAGTTGACCGATCCCAACCACTTGCCGACCGCGTCAATCATCTGCGTGGCTTGCTTCTTCTGGTCTTCGCTCAGCGTCTTGTCTTCTTGCAGCCACTGCTGCGCGTAGCCGCTACCCATGGCGACAAACATCGGCAACTGGGCGGCCATTTCGGTTTCGTACTTGACCAGCATCGGCTCAAGCTCGGCCAGCAGGGTGGCTTCCGCGTTGTCGGCAGTGAGCTTGGCCATGTTGTCGGCAAACTCGACCCGCTCGGCTTCGGATGGCACCTCTTTGCGGCTCTTCTCGTACTCGGCTTTGAACTCGTCGAATACGACCGGTGGCACCGCCGCCTGCAAGACTGCAAGCAAGTTGTCGGCTTTCAGATCGGCCGCGATGCGCTCAGTAACTTCCGCCGGACCATCTGCTTCCAGCGCTTTCGGATCAGCGACGTCGGTGGTATCGGGTTGGCAGGCCGCGAGCAGCAACCCAAGCAGAGCAAGGGCGGTGAGTCGAAACGATGAGCGCATGAGAAATCCGCGATGTGAGGAGGAATGCGGCGCGGACTCTAGCAGATCACTGCTTAAAACCTCGTCTGCCGGCTATGCCTGTCTCTCTGACCGTGGTTCGCTTGCGGCAGAAGCCGCCACTGCAAGCCCACTCAAGCCATCCCACAAAAGAAAACGGGAGGCTTCATGCCTCCCGGGTTAATGGTCCGAACTCTCCAGACCTGACGCTGCTCTCGTTGTCACTTCATCGTTCTAGGTACAGGGCTACTCGTTAACTATCGCCACCATGAAGGGGCTGGTCGCTCTAAGGGACCGGGGTCAAGGCTACCTGCAACACATTGCTAATGCAACACCTTAGAACACACTAATTAAGTTGTTGATTTATAAAGTCGCAACGCAGCCTCTATCTCATCGCGCATCGCGAAAGCCGCCGCACGCGGGTCGGCTGCAGCACGAATGGGCCGGCCGACGACGATGTGATCGGCACCGGCTGCAAATGCCTCACCCGCCGAGAGCGTGCGCTTCTGATCATCGCCGCCGCGCTCAGCGAGTGCGCGGATGCCGGGGCAAACGATCAGAAAATCTTCGCCCGTGGCAGCGCGAATGGCCGCCGCTTCCAGTCCAGACGCGATCACGCCATCGCAGCCAGACTCGCGAGCACGCATGGCGCGATGCAGCACCGCTTGCGCGGGTGACTGCTGCACGCCTTGATCGCTGAGATCGGCCGCGTCCATCGACGTCAGCACGGTCACGGCCAACAAACGCAGATCGCCTTTCACTTCACTGGCGGCCTGCAACATCGTGAAATAGCTATGCAAGGTGCAAAAGCGCACCGGCCATTGCGCCAAGCGACGAACCGCGGCGGCAACGGTGGCAGGCACATCGTGAAACTTCAGGTCGACGAAAATCGCTTTGTCGCGTGCGGCGAGCAACTCCAGCACCCGGAAGTACTCGCCGGTCGCCAGCAACTCCATACCGATCTTGTAGAACCCCACCGCGTCATCGAGACGATCGATCCACTGTTTGGCAGCGGCGAAGCTGTCGACGTCGAGCGCAAATATCAGCCGCTCATGCAGCGGGACTTCTGCACTGGATTCGCGATGGATGGTGCTTGTCACCGCTTAGTCCGTGCGCAAATTGCGGCGCACGCAGGCGCGTCGATCCGCCTGTACTTCTGCGGGCGAGCAATCGGCCGACAGCGCGCGCTCCCAATCGCCGTAAGTCGGATTGGGCAGCATGATCCACCGCTCGCCCCACCACCCGAGGTGGGCGGCCATCGCTTGCTGGCGGCCCGCACGGTTTGCTGGCGGGTCGACAAAATCGCCTAGTTGATCGCCCAGCATCAACAACACGCGATGTCGCGCGCCTACCCATGCACGGCGTGCGCTCTTCTCAGTCGCCGGGGCTCGCGGGTCACCCTTCAGCAGCAAGTTGCTTTGATCGGCCAGCACGGGAAATCCCAGCGCCGATAGATTGTCAGCGGTGGCACTTTGCTCAGCCACGTGGCTGCGGTTTGTCACGAAGTAGACAGTGACTCCGCGTGCCGCCGCATAACCGGCAAACTCCAAGGCGCCCGGCAGCGCCAGCGCGCGACGCTCGTTACTCCAGGCCTGCCAACGCTCAGAGCTGAAGGTGAGGTCGTCGCGCACGCCACGCGCCTGAAATGCGCTGTTGTCGAGCATGGTTTCGTCGACATCGACAATGATGGCGGGCGGCAGCGACTCAAAGCCACTTCCGATTGCGCGCTCGGCGGGCGGCAACGCGTCCCAATCGCTGGTTGCCAAAGCCTGATCCAGCTGCTGGCGTGCCTGCGCAAAACTGCCACGCATGCTTGCCTGATACTCGGCGGACGCCTGCATCCAGAGGGTGGCGTGGAGGTTGTCATGGGCGGGTGCCAGCGTGACCGCCACTGACTCTGGCGCGCGCGTTGATTGGCTGGCGCAGGCGGACAGCAGCAGGCTTGCCAACAACAGGCCGAGCGAGCGCGCCGGTCGTTTAGAAAGACGGGGATTCATTGCGTCTGGCCTTAGTGATTGCCGAAGTGGCCGCGAGTCTACACCGGCAAAACGTCAGGTCTGCGGCGAGGTGTCGCGTCAAAAGCAGCGGAGCAAGTTCGCGCGCTGCGCGCTCGCCGTCGCTTTGCTCGGTCCGCTCTACGGGCGTGCGGGCTGTGGTGGAGCGGAGCTTGCTCCGCTGCTTTCGGCCCATGCTCATTCGCGCAACATGTCAGCAATGGCGCTCAGGCGATCTTTGGTGCGCATCGCCACGACTTCAACGTGCAGCGATTTGTCGGCACCGTCGCGCAGCAGATCGTCGGTCGGTAGCTCGGCCAAGAACCGACTCGGCAGCAAGCGCTGCAAGGATCCAAACCGCCGCGCGAGCCGCGAATAGCTCAAGGTCAAGGTGGCGCGAGCACGAGTAATGCCGACGTATAACAGGCGCCGCTCTTCATCCAAGCGGCCCTCTTCGATGCTGGCTTCGTGCGGCAGCAATCCGTCCTCCACGCCGACCACAAACACATGCTCGAACTCCAACCCCTTGGCCGCGTGCATGCTCATCAAGCGCACCGCATTGCCGGGCTCGCCGCGATCGGCATGACTCAGTAAAGCCAGTTGTGCTGCCAAACCGGCTGGCCCTGCCCCGCGCGCGCCTTCCAGCCAGCCGGCGAGATCGTCCAGATTGGCGCGCCGACGTGCGAACGAAGCCTCGTCGCGACACTCCGCGCGCAATGCACTCAAGAGGCCACTGCGCTCGACCGTGGCGCGACACAACTCAGCCGGCGTCGCCTCGCGTCCCAGCGCGTGCAGCCCTTCGATGATGGTGCCGAACTCTGCCAAGCCCGCCGCCGCGCGCGCTGGCAGTAATCGCAGCAAACCCATGCTGGTGGCTGCGCGTGAGAGCGGCATTTGGGCTTGACGGGCCAACTCGGCGAGTTTTGCCAATGACGCACTGCCGACCTCGCGTTTGGGTGCTGCAATCGCGCGCAGGAAGGCTGCGTCGTCATCGGGATTGGCCAATACCCGCAGCCACGCGAGGGCGTCCTTGACCTCACCGCGATCCAGAAACGCGGTGCCGCCCGTCAAGTGGTACGGAGTCGACAATAGTTGCAGCGCTTTTTCCAGCGGCCGCGATTGATGATTGCCGCGAAACAGCACCGCGAAGTCGCTCCACTGCGCACGTCGCGCATGCCGCAGAAAACTGATCTCGGCGGCCACGCGTTCGGCTTCGTGCTCGGCCTCGCGACACTCCCACACCCGGATCGGCTCGCCCTCGGCGTGGTCACTCCAGAGTTTCTTGACGTGTTCGTGCGGGTTGTTGGCGATGAGTGCGTTGGCGGCGCGCAGGATGCGTCGTGAGCAACGGTAGTTTTGCTCAAGCGCAATCACTTTCAGCGTTGGATAGTCGCGACCCAGCTGTTGCAGATTTTCCGGATTGGCACCGCGCCAGGCATAGATCGACTGATCGTCATCGCCGACGCAGGTCAGCGCACCGCGTGGACCCGCCAACAAGGTCAACAACCGGTATTGGGCGATGTTGGTGTCTTGATATTCATCCACCAACAGATAGCGAAAGCGCTCGCGCCACGCGCCGGCGCAGTCGGGATTGGCGCCAAGTATTTCCGCCGGCAGGCGGATCAGATCATCGAAATCGACCGAGTTGAAAGCGGACAAGCGCGCTTGATATTCGGCATAGGCCGCTGCCGCCTCACGCTCGCGCGGGCTGCTGGCGACCTCGGCGGCTTGGTCCGGCGTGAGCCCTTGATTCTTCGCCTGCGAGATCAAACCGCGCAGTGCATCCACTGCATCGGCTTTGGCGCCCTTGGGCAGAAATTCGCGCAGCAAGCCGCTGCTGTCATCGGTGTCAAAGATAGAGAAGCCACGGCGCAGGCCGGCTGCTTCCGCTTCGATCTGCAAAAAACGCAGGCCCAACGAGTGAAACGTGCTCACCGTCAAGGCCTCGGCCACTTCGGTTTTGACACGCCCAGCGACGCGCTGACGCATTTCGCGCGCCGCTTTGTTAGTGAAGGTGATCGCCCCGATCTTGTTCGGCGCAACGCCGCCTTGGGCAACCAAATACGCGATCTTCTCGACGATGACGCGGGTCTTGCCGCTGCCGGCACCGGCCAACACCAGCAGCGGGCCCGCGCAGTAGCGGACGGCTTCAAGCTGAGGCGAGTTCAGGTCAGACATTCAGGCAAATAGTTAGCATTTGGGTGCCGCAAGATTGGTTGCAACCACACTGGATCCCCGCCTGCGCGGGGATGACGAATGCTGAAGCCATGCCGCTGAAGTCAAACACAGCCTTGAACGAACGCATCGGTGCCAGCGGGCGCGCATTCTCGCATCCTGAGCGAACTCGGCCAGCTAAACTTCAGCGATGGCCAAGCTCTACTTCTACTACTCGGCAATGAACGCCGGGAAGACCACCACCCTGCTGCAAAGCGCGCACAACTACCGTGAGCGCGGGATGCGCACCTTAATTCTCACGCCGAAGTTGGATGACCGCAGCGGTGTCGGTGTGGTCGCCTCACGGATTGGCTTGCGCGCCGAGGGGCGGATTTTTTTGGGCTCGGACGACATCGAAGCGCTGGTGCGCGACGACATCCGCGCGCAAGGCGATCTGCATTGCGTGCTGGTCGATGAGGCGCAGTTTTTGAGCAAGCGACAAGTGTGGCAGTTGAGCGAGGTGGTCGATCAACTCAATGTGCCGGTGCTGGCGTTTGGCTTGCGCACTGATTTTCGCGGCGAGTTGTTCGAAGGCAGCCAATACTTGCTGGCGTGGGCGGATTCGTTTTCTGAGATCAAGACCATCTGTCACAGCGGTAAGAAAGCGACCATGGTTGTTCGGGTCGACGACAATGGGCGCGCGGTGACCGCCGGGCCGCAGGTCGAAATCGGCGGCAACGAGCGCTATGTGTCGGTGAGTCGCGCTGAGTTTAAGAAAATCACCGCTGGCGAGGGTCAGATTGAGCTTGCACAACCGCAATTGGCCTTAGAGTGAAGCCAGCTACAAGCTCGACCCACCGTGGCAGACACGCAGATGATCGGGCTGGCTTGGTTTAACCGATTAATAACGCAATCGCGGCACCCGCACCGTTACGCTGCTGGCTAAGAACACGGTTGGGTTCAGCGCAATCGCTTTCTCGGTCATCCCTGCGCCAGCCAGTCGGCTGGCGCTTTCGTCTGCACAGGTGCTTTTCTTTCTCAATGTATCTCGACTACTACGGCCTAAAGGAACCGCCGTTCTCGATCACACCTGATCCGCGCTTCGTGTTTTTGAGCGAACGCCATCGGGACGCGCTCGCGCACCTGTTGTATGGCATCGGCCAAGGCGGCGGTGGCGGCTTTGTGCAGCTGACGGGCGAAGTCGGTACGGGCAAAACTACCCTCTGCCGATTGTTGCTGGAGCAGTTACCCGAAAACACCCGAATAGCGCTGGTACTCAACCCGCGACTATCGCCAATTGAATTGCTGGAGACCATTGGCGAGGAACTGAAGCTGGATTTGAGCGGCCGCCGCGGCAGCTTGAAAGGCTTGGTCGATGTGCTCAACGCTTACTTGCTGGATGCCTATGCGCAAGGGCTGCGGGTGGTGCTCATCATCGATGAAGCGCAAAACCTGTCGGCGGAAGCACTGGAGCAAGTGCGGCTGCTGACCAACCTCGAAACACCAACCCAAAAACTCTTGCAGATCATCCTGCTTGGCCAGCCCGAGCTACGCGACTTGCTGTCGCGCGATGACCTGCGTCAGTTAGCGCAGCGAATCACCGCGCGCTATCACCTGATGCCGCTCAGCAGCGACGAGACTGACGCCTACGTGCGCCACCGCTTGAGTGTCGCCGGTTGTGCGCGATTGCCGTTTACCAAACTGGCGCTGCGCCGCCTGCATGATCACGCCGGTGGTGTGCCGCGTTTAATCAACATCATCGCCGACCGCTCCTTGGTGGCCGGCTACGCAAAGACGCTCAACCAGATCGGTGAGCGCGAAGTCGATGCCGCCGCCGCTGAAGCGCTGCCGCCGAGCAAGCGCAAGATCCCGGTGATTCGATCAACGTGGTTGGCCGCTGCTGCATTGATAGCCGTGATCGCCTTGCTGGTGCTGGTTCCGCGCGAGCGCGACGCATCCCCCGGGCCCGACGAGCCCAGCATCGAACCGGTCGCCGCTGACCGCGCGCCAGTTGCTGCGAATGACCCCGTCGACCCAACCTTGCTGGAGGCGCACATCGTCGAGGCGGGTCAATCCAACTTGCCTGCGTGGAACCAGCTGTTGTCGCTATGGACGCTGCGCGCCGACTAGGCCGACGTGAGTACCGCCCAGCGCTGCCCGATGGTGCTCGCCACTGGGGTCTATTGCCTGCGCGGATCCGGCAGTCTGAGCAAGCTGGCCACCTTGCGGCGACCGGTCATCCTCCGCCTGGCGGCACGTGAACGCGAAGCGTGGGGGGTGCTGTTAGGCCTGACCGATCAGCGCGCGCGCATCGCCATCGCCGGTGAGACCTTTGACATCAAGCGTGCCCATCTCGAGCAAGTGTGGCTGGGCGAGTTTTATGCGGTGTGGCGTGCGCCCTCCTTCGTCAACATGCCGATCCGACGGGGCGACAGTGGCCCTTCCGCCGACTGGCTGCGCGAAGTGCTGCAACGCCGCGACCTGATGCGCAGCGACGGTCTGGGTCCTGCCTATTTTGACTCCGCCTTGGAGACCGGTGTGCGTCGTCTGCAGTCCGCGCATGGCTTGGTGCCCGATGGCATCGTCGGCCCGGAAACTCTGCTGGCATTGACCGCAGAAGAACGCGGCGGACCGCGCTTGCGGCGGACGCTGCAGTGACGGTCGCCTTGCCCGCCGGTTCTAACCCAAGGATTGCGCTGTCTGCGCTGTGCTGCCTATGTCGCTGATTCTTGAAGCACTACGAAAGTCGGAAGCCGAGCGGCAGATTGGGCGCGCGCCCGGTCTGCTCACGCCGATGGCGATGACCACCACGCCAAACGCGGGCCGACGAGGCTGGCTGGTTGGCGGGTTGGTCGTGCTGGTCGCGGTTGCAATTGCTTTGGCGTGGTGGCTGGGTCGCAATGGGCAGTCCGCTGCAAGCACGTCAAACGAACCCACCGCCGGCGAGCTCGCTCCGAGCGCAGTCCCGACACCGGCCGCCGTGTCGAACGTTGCGGTGCAGTCACTGCCGCCACCGGCCGCTGATGCGTCTGTGGCACCACCGGCACCACGTCCATTGCCGGCACCCGGCCCAGCGGACTTCCCTTCCGATCCCGATTTTGAGTCGACCGAGCGCGAATCGCTGCCTGTGCCCGCGCCTGCGAGCGCGGCACCGCCGATCACTGCTGTGCCGATCACGGCGGTTCCGCCGCCCGCAGTGCCGACGCTTGCAGTGCCAGCCGAGGCCGTTGCGCCGGCGACCGCGCCAATCGCCAATGCGGTTCCTGCTGGCCCAGCAACCACGCCACTCAGCGCCTTGACCGAAGCCGAGCGGACCGGACTTCCGCCGCTGCGCTTGAGCATGCATGTGTTCAATGCCGAACCCTCGCGGCGTTTCGTGATGATCGATGGTCGCCGCCGGGCCGAAGGCGATGCGTTGGCAGCGGACGTCAAGCTCGCCGAGATTCGCCGCGAAGGCGCCGTCGTCGACATTCGCGGCCGCCTCGTCTTGATTGAACGGCCCTGAAGTCGGTCCACGACATCGCGCATGTTCGTTGACGTTCCTGATCGGCGCCGGCAAGCGGCGGCGTGGGTAGCACCGCTGTTGGTGGTGGTGTCGATGCTCACTTTCGTGTGGCTGGCGACTCAGGACAGCGACCCGCGCATGCTGTTCTTGCGCCGCTGGGGCGCTGTACCGGAGACCTTGTTCCCTTCCGCTGCGCCTTTCGCTGGTTTGCTCGATGGTCGGTTGCTGACCCTGCTGAGCGCGCTGTTTATCCATGCCGACTGGTTGCATCTGGTAGGCAACATGCTGTTTCTCGTCATCTTTGGCTTGCCGGCGGAACGTGCGCTGGGGCCATGGCGATTTCTGCTGTTGTTTTTGATCGGCGGCGCGCTGGCCAATCTTGTGCCCGTGCTGCTTTTGGAAAGCACGCGCTCGGTCATCATCGGTGCCTCCGGAGCGATCTCGGCCTTGATCGGCGCCTACCTCGCCCTGTTCCCGCGCGCCAAGCTGGGATTTGTATTGCCGCTGGGCTTGTTTCTTGAGTTCGTCCGCACGCCCGCACCGGTGATGATCGGGGTCTGGGCGCTGCTGCAACTGGTGTTTACCTTCGTCGGCCCGGGCTTTGGCGCGGTGGCATGGTCAGCGCATCTGGCCGGCTTTGTGATTGGGCTGGTGATCGGCTTGCTCGCGCGCCCGGCCATTGCTAAGCGCTTGCGCAATAGCCGCAGCTGAGGGATCTGGCGCGTTGAACAGCAGTTTTGCAGCGTCGCTTGCGGACAGCGGATGAATAACCGGCGACAATGGCTTATCAAAAACAGCTAAACAGCGGTTTTGCAGCGTCGTGTGCGGACAGCGGATGAATAACCGGCCACAATTCGGCTCATGGCTCAGCGCACTCTGTACAAAATCACCTTTCACAACGCCGGCAAAGTCTACGAACTGTATGCGCGGCACGTCGCCAGCAGCAGTCTCTGGGGCTATACCGAAGTCGCTGACTTGGTCTGGGATAGCGGTGAGAACTTGGTCATCGATCCGACCGAAGAACGCCTGCGCGACGAGTTCGGGCAGACCCGCAAATTGCACTTGCCGATGCAGTCCGTTATTCGGGTGGAGGAAGTCGAACGCAAAGGCCAGCTCGCCATTCGCGACGCCGCCACCGGCGAGCGCGTGGTGACGCCGTTCCCGCTGCCGGCCAAACCGAGGTAATTTGAAGTTCCAGTCAAGCGACAACTTGAGCCGTCATGGGACTGGGACAGCAAAGCCTCAACGCGGAGGCGCAGAGAACGCAAAGGAGCGTAAGGATTGGCAGCCAATCGCCGGTAGTCCACTCGTTGGATTCTGCGATCCTCTGCGTTCTCTGCGCCTCCGCAGTGAATATTTTGCTTCAAACGATCACCGCGGCGGCGGTATCACCACCAGAAACCGTGCTCCGCCCAGCTCCGGCGAGCGGCTCACTTCCAGCTCGCCGCGATACGCGCGAACGATGTCTTGCACGATGGCCAAACCAATGCCGTGACCGTGCACGCGTTCATCGCCACGCACGCCGCGTTGCAGCAGACTCTCAATGCGATCAGGCGGAATACCCGGGCCATCGTCTTCGACCGAAATGCGCAAGGCGCGACCGCCATTGGGTCGATCCACTCGCAACAGCACGCGCTGCCTGGCCCACTTGAAGGCGTTCTCCAACAGATTGCCGAGCAACTCCATCAAGTCGCCCTGTTCGCCGTGAAAGCGCGCACTGGGTTCGATCTCAAACTCGCACAACACGCCGCGCTCGGCATAGACCTTTTCCAAGCCTTCGACGATGCCCTCAGCGTTTGACTCGATGGGCAAAGGAGCGGCGAATCGTTGATGCCCTGACGTTGCCGCCCGCGACAACTGGTAGGCAACAATTTCGTCCATGCGTTGCACCTGGGCGCGCACTTCATCGCGCAGCTCGGCTTCGTCGTGATCGCCTTCCAATCGCGTGCGCAGCACCGCCAGCGGCGTCTTCAAACTGTGCGCCAGATCGCCCAGCGTATTGCGGTAGCGGGTCAGATGATCGCGCTCGCTCTCGATGAAGGCATTGAGGTTGTCCGTCAACGGCCGCAGCTCGCGCGGATAGTTGCCGTCGAGCTGATCGCTGGCACCGCGTTCGACCTTGGCCAGATCGCGCTCGACGCGACGCAACGGGTTCAAGCTCCAACGCGCGACCCACACCTGCAGCACCAGCAGCAGCAAACCGGCACCACCCAGATACACCCACAGGGTGCGTCGGAAGACTCGAATCTGGCGATCAGCGACTTCGGTGGTTTCGCCGATGAAAACCGAGAAGGTGACCGAATCCTCCGCACTCACCTCCCAGGCAACGCCGATTCCGAATCGATAAATTGGCCCCGCCGGGCTATCCAGCGGACCCACGAATTCGGCTTCGCCAGGTCGCAAGGCGTCATTGAAAGGCAGCTTGCGACCAATCGTCGAGCCGGATTCCCAGCGAAACGCTTCGCCATTGATCGCCGCGTACAGGCCGCTGCTTCCGGGCTGCTCGAAGCGCGGCTCCGGAGATTCGGCCGGTGGGATTAGCGCTTTACCACGAGTGACATCAGTGCCGGCGAGGTATGCATAGGCATACGTTTGCAGGCGTTCGCGGACGCCTGAGAGCACAGCGTCGGCAAAGGCCTGATCCAGTGCGTAGCCGGTCGCGCCAAGAAACCCGAACAGGCCTACGCTCGCTGCGATCAGCTGGCGTGCTTGCAGCGATACCGAGCGGCCAGCCATCGCCTTAGTAGTCCGTTTCACCCAAACAATGACATGAAACCGCGTCTTTTCCCGCCATACTTCGTTGCAGGACCTTGCCGCACCGCAAGTGCGGCTGCGGCCCCGCGCCTCGTCTGACGGAAAAATCCATCGGTTTCATTGCGTCACTGTTTGGGTGAAACGGACTACTAGCCTTTCAATCCGACAAGGCTGTCAGCAGGATCACTCGTTGCGCGGAATGGCAAACCGGTAGCCGCGGCCACGTACGGTTTCGATCGGCTTTAGCGTGCCTTCCGGATCGAGCTTCTTGCGCAGGCGGCCAATGAATACTTCCAGCACATTGGAGTCGCGGTCGAAGTCTTGTTGATAGATGTGCTCGGTGAGATCGGCCTTGGAGACCAGCTCACCGGCGTGCAGCATCAGGTATTCAAGAACCTTATATTCGTAGCTGGTGAGGTCGACCGGCGCGCCGTCCGAAGCAACCGTCTGCGCTGCCAGATCGAGTCGAATTGGGCCGCATTCGAGCTGCGGTTTGCTCCATCCCGCCGCGCGCCGCAGCAATGCATTCAGACGCGCCAGCAACTCTTCAATGTGGAAGGGCTTGACCAAGTAGTCATCGGCACCGGCCTTCAAGCCTTCGACTTTGTCTTGCCAACTGGAACGCGCAGTCAGAATAAGAATCGGGAAACTCTTTTGCTCGCCGCGCAACAAGCGCACCAATTCCATGCCCGACAACTTGGGCAATCCCAAGTCGATGACGGCAACATCGAACGGCATTTCACGCCCGAGATACAGCCCTTCTTCGCCATCACTGGCGGCGTCAACCGCAAATCCCTCGCGGCGCAGACGCGCGGTCAGGGTTTCGCGCAGGGGTGCTTCGTCTTCAACCAGCAGGATGCGCATCCGATCAGAACTCCACGGGGTTGGTAATTGGCAGCTGCGGCGATGCTAAGCGATCAGCGACCATCGCGCTCGGGTTCGCGCGGCATTTGCGGTGGCGGCGCCGACTCGCGCATGAATGGAGGCGCGTCGTTTTGCATCCCACGCATTTCACGCGGCGGCGGGTTCGACTCACGCATACGCAGACGCGGATCGTCCTGCATTCCCCGCATTTCACGCGGTGGCTGGTTCAACTCGCGCATGCGCTGACGTGGGTCTTCCTGCATCACCCGCATATCGAGCGACGGTGGCGTGGACTCGCGCATGCGTTGGCGCGGGTCATCTCGCATGATTGGCATATCACGCTGCATCGGCATCGGCTCACGCAAACGCTGGCGAGGATCGTCCTGCATCACGCGAATGCGCCCTTCCGGCGTCAGCACTTTCATGCGATAGATCTCGCGATTGCCGCGCTGCATCGGGCGAACCTGCAAAACTCGGCCGCCGGTCTCGCTCTCAATCCGTCGCACCGACTCCGGCATCTGCTCGCGCCTGTCCTCTTCTTGTGGAGCCGCCCACGCCGGACACGCGACGCAAAGCGCCACAAAAGTCAGCAATGAAAGCGGGAGGGTGCGCATGGGGTACGGAATCTTAACGTTCGGCGCTGGATGTGCAAGCCCAGCAGCGGCGAAAGCGGTTGCCTCGTGATGCGCAGGTCAATGCGGGAATCGCAGTCTGGTCGGCAGGCGGTGAATCCGTTCTGAATTCGTTACGCAGATGCCTACGCCCCGCTGAACACCCACGCGCCGAAGTCGGTTGCTGCCTAAAAAATCTCGGCGACGCAGCAACGCAATGAGCCGCCCGCTTTCTCCACTTCATCCAACGGCACGCTCGCCACATGCCAACCACGTTTGGCAAACAGGCTGCGGGTGGTCGCGTGCAAGCTATCAGCCGCGCGCTCGCTCATCCACACGCGGTCATGATCGAGCGCAATGCAATTGCCCGCGAATCCGCGCAGCTCGCTGCTGTCGAGGACGATGGCGTCCGCGCCATACAAATCAATCAGCGCAGCTGCGACGCTTGCGTCCTTGAATGCGGAAGGACCGATTACCAAGCTCCGACCACCCAGCGTGCCCATCACCACATTGGTGTGGTATTCGCCCTCGCTAAGCTCGAACGCGAGGATGGCGCGCAAGCCGAACGCCGCGTGCATGGCACGCACGCCTTCCACATCGCAACGCGGGCTCAAGCCGGCGAATCCGATCCGCCGCGCCCGATCAATCACCAAGGTGCCGGTCAGCTCGCTCAAGCCGGGCAGGCCGCGCAGATCGATTTGCTGATAGCCCAACAAGTCAACGAAAAAGCGTTGGATATCGGCACGCTCGGCTTCGCGTTGCCGCAGCGGATGGCGCATGCGGCCGATGATGAAACGCCCTCCCACTTCCTTCGGCAGGCGCGCGGTCGCAAACACATTGTTCGGAAACACCGCGTCCGGCGTCGCTGGATCGCCCGGAAAGGCAATGGTCGGCAAGCGCTTGGCCAACTCTTTCTGCAAGCGCGCGTGCTGCGCCAAGGCGCGGTCCACATCGACCACCCGCGCCACATCCATATACAGGTTGTCGGTGGCCGATTCGGCGGCGATCCGCAGCCCATCCGGGGCGACCAAGAAAGCGGCCCGCGCGCAACCGGGTTGATCAGCAGCCATGCCACGCGCCGCGTCCAGAAACGCCTGCGGATCACGATAAATCATCCCGTTTGCTCCCGTACACTCACGTCAGTTCGCGCCAATGCTTGCTCGACCAAGTTCCAATCGGCGCCCGCGCGATGCGCGCCTTCGCTCAATACTTGCCGAAATCCACGCCCACCCGGCTCACCATGAAATAGCCCCAGCACATGCCGAATCATATGCTTGAGCGCCACACCGGCGGCAAGCTGCTGTTCGACATAGGGCCTTAGCTGGCGTAGCAAGGCTGCCCGACTGTGCAAAGCGGAGTCCGCCGCAAACAGCGCGGCATCCATCCGATGCAGCAAGTAAGGCGTGTGATACGCCGCCCGCCCAATCATCACGCCGTCGACGTGTTCCAGATGCGTGCGAATTGCATCAATAGTTTCGATGCCACCGTTGATCACAATGGTCAGGCTGGGACGTTCCTGCTTGAGTCGATACACCTGTTCATAACGCAGCGGCGGCACTTCGCGATTTTCTTTCGGGCTCAGACCCTGCAACCACGCCTTGCGCGCATGCACCGCGAACCGTTCCACGCCACTGGCCGCGACGGTGTCGATGAACGCCAACAGGTCGACATAGTCCTCCTGCTCGTCCACGCCCAACCGACACTTCACCGTCACCGGTATCGACACCGCCTTGCGCATGGCTTCCGTGCACGCCGCGACCAAGCCCGGCTCACGCATCAGACATGCACCAAAGCGCCCCGCCTGCACCCGATCCGACGGACACCCCACATTCAAGTTGACCTCGTCATACCCCAACGACTCAGCCACCCGCGCCGCCTCCGCCAACGCCGCTGGATCACTTCCACCCAACTGCAAAGCCAGCGGCTTTTCCACTGCATCAAAGCCAAGCAACCGCCCACGGTCACCCTGCAACACCGCCTGCGCATGCACCATCTCGGTATACAGCCGCGCGTTTGGGGCTAGCAACCGATGGAAGACCCGGCAGTGGCGGTCGGTCCAATCCATCATGGGTGCAACGCTGAGTTTGTGGGTGGAGTGCATTACCTATCTCTTTGATTTTAAGCGAAGTGTAGAGATTCTCCTGCGAGGGTGCAGTCGCGCTTGGTTCGCGTCGCGAATCTCGACCATCGGTTTGAACGGGGATGCGGTCTAAGCGCGCTGGTCTTGTCCGCCGCTGAGCAGGCAGGACGTGTCTGGTTTACCGATTCAGCGATTTACTCACCGACGATGAGCTTTTTGGCATTTCGGTAAACTTGGATCTTGCGGCTAGTTTACGCAACAGCTATTTTACTCACTATGGGTGAGCAAAATGGCTCAAAGATAAACCAACTCCTCCAAGAACTGGACGAGGCCAGCCTGGTCTCAGCCCGCTGGCTGCGCGCCAACGGCTATTCCACCAGCCTGGTGGCGCGATATGTCCGAAGCGGCTGGCTCCAGTCCCCGGCTCGCGGCGTCTACGCACTTCCTCGCCGCGAGCCT
>JANNWF010000359.1:0-5346 GCA_031408455.1 Pseudoxanthomonas sp.
GGCGTGCCGACCAGTTGCCCGTGCACGGGTGGTGCGACGATCCGATAGCTGAGTGGGTTGCCATCCGCGTCGTTGGCCACGAGGATCAGGTCGATGCCAGCACTGGTTGCCGTCGTGATGACCTGCGAGTTTGCTACCGGCGCGCGATTGGCTACCGCTGCTTGTACCCGCACGACGAAGGACTGCCTGTTGCTGCCACCGCGTTGGTCCTCGACGATCACAGCGACTGGCTGGTCACCGATATCGGAGGTGGCGGGAGTCCATGTGATCTCGCCGGTGGCGCGGTCGATGCCCATCGCCAACGGCGCGCCATCGAGGCGGAAAGTGAGCGCGTCGCCATCGGCATCGCTGGCGTTGACGTCGTAGCGGTAAGCCACGCCCGCGGTCGCCAGCGTGACCGCTGTCGAGGTGATCTGCGGATCACGGTTGCTGCGGGTAACAAGGATGCTGACTTGCGCTGCGGCCGAGCTCAGGCCGCCATCATTGGCCACAAAGCTCAGACTGTCGGTGCCCTCGGCTGTTGCGTTGGCGGTGTAGATGAAATTGGGCGAGCTACCGCTGAGCGTGCCTCGGGTCGGCGGCGTGGTCACGGTAAAGGTAAGTGCGTCGCCCTCTGTATCGCTGCCCGTCAAAGTGATCGGCAACGGCACCGCTTGCTCGGTTTGCAGCGATTGCGGATTTGCGGTTGGTGCGTCGTTGACCGCGGTGACGATGAGGCTGACGATTCCGCGTGTAGAGTCGAGCGCGCCGTCATTGGCTCTGAAGGTGAACTGATCCGGGCCGTGGTAGTTCGGGTTTGGCGTGTAAATACGCGTGGCACCGCTGCCCGCCAACGTGCCGTGACTCGGCGGATCAACCACGGCAAACGTCAGCGTTGCGCTGTCGATGTCGCTGCCAGTCAAGGTGACGGTGACCGCCGCGTCTTCCGCCGTGCTCACTGTCTGCGCGGTTGCGCTGGGTGCGTCATTGACCGGCGTCACCGTGATGCTGACTACGGCTGCCGTCGAGTTGAGCTCACCATCATTGGCCCGAAAGGTGAACTGATCCGGGCCGTGGTAGTTCGCGTTCGGCGTGTAGGTACGCGTAGCGCCGCTACCGGTCAGGGTGCCATGGATGGGTGGATCGACAATGGCAAACGTCAGCGTTGCGGTGTCGATGTCGCTGCCCGCCAAGGTGATCGCAACGGCGTTGTCTTCGGCCGTGGTCACGGCCTGCCCGCTGGCGCTCGGCGCGTCATTGACCGAGGTCACCGTGATGCTGACTACCGCCGCCGTCGAGTTGAGCGCACCATCGTTGGCGCGAAAGGTGAACTGATCCGGGCCGTGGTAGTTCGGGTTCGGCGTGTAGGTACGACTGGCACCGCTGCCCGTCAACGTGCCGTTGCTGGGCGGATCGACAACCGTAAATGCAAGCGTCGCACTATCGATATCGCTGCCCACAAGCGTGATCGGGACAGCGCTGTCTTCCGCTGTGGTCACGCTCTGCGCGCTCGCTGTGGGCGCGTCGTTGATCGGCCGCACCGTGATGCTGATCGTCGCTGTCGCAGAATCCTCGCGACCATCATTGACGCGGAAGCTCAGCGCATCGCTGCCGCTGAAATTCGCGGCCGGCGTGTAAGTGAGGGCCGGCGCGGTGCCGCTGAGCACGCCATGCGTGGGGACGGCGGTGACTGTCCAGCTCAGCGCATGGCCGTCTTCATCGGTCGCCGACAAGGTGATCGGCAGTGACGCATCCTCATCGACGGCCATCGCCCGTGGCGATGCGACGGGCGCGCTGTTGTAGCAATGCGCCTCACCCTTGTAGGTAAAGCTCAGCCAGCCGTTGCCGGTCAGCAGATAGTCGCTCAGGCGCACAGTGACAAACCGCTGCACGCGATAGTGGAGGTTGCTGCCTTGGCCACGTTGGCTGTCCCATACCGGCAGGACAATGTCGCGGGTCTTCAACGCGTCCAAGCCGTCGCGCACAGCTGCCGCATTCATCGAACCCGGCGCGCCTTGTGTCCAATCTGCGATGTTGAGGACACGGTCGGTGGCCACATCGGGATTGCTGTAGGTGTAGCTGTCCCCGGGCACCAGCAAGCTCGTCGCCAGCGTTGGCGCGCTGTTGCTGCCGGTCCACGTCAGGAATCCGAAGTTGCCAGGGCCGGTGCCGCGCGGCATCTGCGAGATCAGGGTACCGATCGGTGTGCCATCCATCACGCTGCTGGGCAGTGCGATGGGATAGATCGGGCAGAAACCCTGCACGACGCGCAGCGTGTACGACTGTTGGACGCTGCCACCCGCGGAGTCTGTCGCACTGACCTTGACGGTGTGGGTGCCGAGATTGGCCGCAGCTGCTGTCCACGTAAGCAGACCGGAGACGGCATCGATGACAGCGCCGCTGGGTCCGCTGACCAAGCCGTAGCGAATGATCTCGGCTTCCGGGTCGACCGCGGTCACGCTGTAGCGGTACTGGCGGCCGATGGTGGCGAACAACCCGGGCGTGCTGGTGATCGTCGGTGGTGCATTGCTGGGAGCGGCCGACAGGCAGCCCTCAAACGGCTCGTGGTTGAGCTGCATCGCGCCGTTCCACGATTGCGCGATCAGTTGGCCTTTGATCACGCCCTGCGGATTGTCGATCACCGCCTTGGGTGCCAGCACACTGCCCTCGACGCTGATTCCTGCCAACGTCAAAGTGGTGGCATCGGGAAAGTTGAACAGCACCCGGCGGCGGATCGTCGCCAACGACTCCAAGCTCATATCGGTAAGCCCGGTCACGCTGCCGCGCACGTTGAAAATGACCGTGGCGCCGACGGGAATACCCTGCACCGCAAAAGTGTGCGCGTCCAACACCAGCTGGCCTGGCAAGTCGAAGACCTGCAACGCAGCGTTTGGCACACCCGTGAGAGTGAGTCCACCCCACTGCGAGACATAGGTGCCGTTGGCGGGCAGCTCTGCCACGTTCGCGCTCAGCGCTTGCAATCGCGATTTTTCGGCGATGAAATCGATCGGCAATGCGACCCCATCGCGGATGCTCTGCGCGGCGCTGAGGCCATTGCGAACCGGCGCACCCACTGCTTCTGCCGAACCGGCGACCAAAGTGTTACCGAAGTAGATGCGACCCGACGGAAAGCTGAAGTTGCCACCCACCATCACCGACGTGCCCGCATCGGCGGCGGTCAGCTTGTCGGCCAAGCTGTAGTTATTGATCGACAAGTCGCCGCCTACCGCAATCCGCCCTTCAACGTCCGAGGACTGGGCGGAGAAGTTGCCAAACAGCAGCGCGTTGAAGTCCTGCGCCTGGCCCAGGCCGGTGCAGCTGCTGCTTGCATACGCGAGGCTGCTGAAAAGCGACAAAAAGCAAACAGCAAGACGCGCCCACTGGGCGCGTCGAATTGAACGAGTCATGAAAAGGCCTTGAAGGATGCGAGCGCATCCGTTGCGCCAGAGTCGCGGGGCCGCTTGCCGGCGCGCGAGGCCGCGGAGCCTGCCAGCTTAAGCTGCGAGGTCAAGCACTGCCCGCTGGATTGAACTGGCGCGGCCATCGTGGAAGCTGGATGGCTGGAATCACGCCGCATAGGCGACGGGATTGGCGAGTTGCCGGCAAAGACAACCGCTTTGGCCAACCTTCCCGCGCCAACGCCAAATTGAGTTGAATATTTGCGCATCTCGGACCCTCCGAATGAATTCACTGAGTTGTAAGTGTCACCACGAGGTCAGATGTCGCACCCTGGTTGGCAAGCGCTCGCAGCGCGGCGACAGACCCCGCGCTTCCCACGGGGTCCGATGACTCGATTCGTTTGGCTCAATTCAATCGGCTGATCGGCGAGAGTTGCCACCCAGCGCAAGACATCGTGCGCACGCACCAGCCCTGATACTTTTCTTGTCATCGCCTCGCGTGGTTTTTGCTTGGCTGGGCAGATGGTGAGGTTGTGAGCACGCTGCGGGAATCAGACGCTTCCGGCGATAGGTGTAAGAAGATTCCTACACCCCCAAGCGAACTTCCGCGGCGAGGGGGTTGCGTCGTACTAACCCACCCATTGAAGAGCCGCAAAACTCGAATGCGGTGGTTTCCAAGGTGTAGACACTTGACTCGCCACATCCACACGACGTGATGTCGAGGCGCAACCAGCAATCGCGATCCATTGCCATGCAGAGCCACGCTTTGCGGTAACTTTAGAGTCATCGCGGCGCGTGCCATGGTGGGACGCGTCTCGGCCACGTGCGCAAGCTGTTGGCATCTACTTATTCAAGGAGACCGCATGACCCGTTTGCCGATTGCAGACATCGCGGCTGGGCGCTTGTCGCCGGCTGCGCTGGCGCACAACTTTGCGGATGTGGCGCCGGCCTTGCAGCGGCAGGCGGCGTTGGTGGAGGCCAATCGCTGCTTCTTTTGTTATGACGCGCCGTGCATCAAGGCTTGCCCCACCGGCATTGATATCCCGCGTTTCATTCGCCGCATTGCGACGGAGGATCAGCGCGGTGCGGCGGATCTGATATTGTCGGCCAATATTTTTGGCGGCAGCTGCGCGCGGGTGTGCCCTACCGAGGTGTTGTGCGAGGGCGATTGCGTGCGCAACAAGGAGGGCGATACGGCGATCCAGATCGGTGCCTTGCAACGCTACGCCACCGATTGGGTGTACCGCGACGGCGCGCAGTTGTTTGCGCGCAAGCCTGCGACGGGCAAGCGGGTGGCGATTGTGGGCGCGGGTCCGGCGGGTTTGGCTTGCGCGCATCATCTAGCGCGCGAGGGTCACCTGATTGATGTGTTTGACGCGCGCTCCAAGCCCGGCGGGCTCAACGAATATGGCATTGCTGCATACAAAGTGCCTGGCTTTGCCGAAGTCGAGATCGAGTGGTTGCTGGGCATTGGTGGCATCACCTTGCACTTTGATCAGGCGCTGGGCAGCCAGTTGTCGTTGGCGCAGTTGAGTGCGGATTACGACGCGGTGTTTCTGGGTTTGGGATTGGGCGCGGTAAATCCGCTGGGCGTGGATGGCGACAGTCTGGATGGCGTGCGCAATGCGGTGGATTTCATCGCCGAGTTGCGCCAATCCGATGACTTGTCACGCTTGGCGATTGGCCGGCGCGTGGTGGTAATCGGCGGCGGCAACACGGCCGTGGATGCAGCGGTGCAAAGCAAGCGCATGGGTGCCGAACAGGTGAGCCTGGTGTATCGCCGCGGGCCAGAGACGATGACCGCCACCGTGCATGAGCAGGAGTTTGCGAAGGCCGAAGGCGTGAACGTGATTCATTGGGCGAAGCCACATCGGCTGCTCGATGACGACGGCCAACTCAGCGCCATCGAATTCGAATACACCTTTGCTGATGCCGCCGGGCGATTGAAGAGCAGCGGCGAGTTTTTCAG
>JANNWF010000360.1:0-6352 GCA_031408455.1 Pseudoxanthomonas sp.
CTGGACGCGCATGTCCTCGGCTTTGCGGCCGCTGACCTCACCAAATTGACCGACCACTTCAAACAAGCGCGCCGGATCAGCGACGTGGGCATGCACGCGCATGCGGCGCGCGCCACCCGCAACCACGACGCTCAGCGCATCCAATCCCGCCAACGCGGCCTGCAGCTGATTGCGCTCGATCGCCGGCGAGTTCTCAGCGACTACGAGCAGGCATTCACTGCACCACGGCCGGCTGGCATCTGCTTCTTCGTGCCAATGGTCGCCAGCAAATGCCAGCGCGGGTTGCTCATTGCTACCGGCGCTGGCCGCCATCGATTCGCCGGAGTCGATGAAGGCCTGAATGCCTTCCAGAAAATCGACAAAGCCCTGCGCACCCGCATCAACGACGCCGGCCTGACGCAACACTGCCAGCTGATTGGGCGTATTGGCTAGCGCGGTTTGCGCCTGTCGTAATGCGCCAGAAAACCAGCCGCGCAGGTCACCGCGCGCGGCACCCAACGAGTTGCCCAAGGCATCGGCAAACGCACGAATGACACTCAGAATGGTGCCTTCGCGAGGCTGTGCGAGCGCGCCATGGGCTTGATCCGAGCCCGCCCGCGCCGCCGCCGCAATGCTCTGCGGTGTCAACACATGATTCAGACCGACCACCTCGCTCACACCCTGCAAGAACTGCGCAAGGATGGCGCCCGAATTGCCACGCGCACCGTCAAGGGCGTCCTCGGCGACGTGACGCAACAGCGTGCCGGTGGAGTGCGCACGCCGGCTGAGACTGCCGCTCAAGACGCTGCTCAAGGTAAACGCCAGATTGCTGCCGGTGTCCCCGTCGGGTACCGGAAACACATTGATCTTGTTGAGCAGATCGCGACGCGAAATGACTCGACGCATGCCCGCGATCAACGCACGCCGCAGCGCAGGCGCGGTGACGCGCCATTCGCTTCGCGGTGAGTAAGTAGGATGCAAGACTGCGACCATCGCTGCAGTCTGCCAGACCCCCGCCGGCAAGCATTGCTGCACCGCAACGCGAGAGCCGGTGCGATCAGCCGATAAGGAGCAGCCGATTGGAGCAGCGGACTAAATCAGACGATTAGAGCAGGCGATGCGATCAAGCGATCCGCACCCACGCCGAAACGAAGCCGTGCCGAGCGGCAGCGCAAACTTGGCGACGTAAACTGGCGACCTGCCGAGCAATGTCGGTGCCGTGCCCTCCATCGAGAACGCTCATGTCCGTCGGCCTTTCACTCGCGTGCGCCGTTTTGTTGTCGCTGGGCTTAGGCGCGGGTAACGACACCAATGCCGCATGCAGTGCGGACAACGAGCAAGTACCGGTTGAAACCAGCGAGAGTTCAACTGCGACGACGGCGGTGAGCAACCGGAACAAATCCAATGCCACCCATTCCGCCGAGACCTCGGCAAAAAATGCTGCAGCGGAACAAGGCGGCGACCCGCGCGCGCGCTGGCATCGATATTTGCCGGGAATGATCAAGTAGGCGAAAGGGTTTGCGCTTGCTCTGAGATTGTCATTGCCACCCACGCAGGATGCTGACTTCCTGAGCACTTACCTCGTGCGCTCTTGAAGTTAATGCCCAATGAGTGGATGCCGGCCTGCGCCGGAATGACAATAGTTGCGGCCGCATCCCGCCGGATCACCTTTGGCTTGGTCACCAAGCCAAAGGCGTGGGAGCGCACTTCGCAGCCTGTCTGACTTAGATCGGCTGGCTGCTAACCGGCTTTTCGATCACCGAACAGCGCCAAGCCTTTGAGCAAGGTCAGCGCCTCGCGAAGCACCAGATCGTTGATCGGCGACTCGGCGGTTTCATTCGTGTCGACCACGGTTTCGCCCGCGGTCAGGTGCCCCGGCAGGTCACGCTCACGCACTTCGGGAGTGCGGTCTCCGCTTGAACTGCGGACCACTTCGTCGTCGGCCACCCGAATGTCGGGAACCAAGCCACTGGCCTGAATCGAGCGATCATTGGGCGTGAAATAGCGCGCGGTGGTGAGCTTGAGCGCATCGCCATTGTCGAGCGGCAGCACGGTCTGCACCGAGCCCTTGCCAAAGCTTGAACTGCCCATGATCAAGGCGCGCCGGTGATCTTGCAGCGCCCCTGCCAGCACTTCTGCCGCCGAGGCGGTGCCGCTGTCGGCCAAAATGATGATCGGCGCACCCTTCAACGCATCGCCGCGCTTGGCCTTGAACGCACTATTGGAGTAGGGCAGACGGCCGCGCGTCGAAACGATGGTGCCACCGTCGAGAAACACATCGGCGGCTTCAATCGCGGCATTCAACAGCCCGCCGGGGTTGCTGCGCAGATCCAGCACCAAGCCTTTCAGCGGCGCGGCTTTAGTATTGATGGTGGCCAGCTTGGTCGCAGTTTCGCGGCCGGTGTCGCTTTGGAAATGGCTGATGCGCAGATAGCCAAAGCCCGGTGCCAGCAGCGAGGCTCGCACGCTGCCAACGCGAATGGTCTCACGCACCAAGGTCATCGCCAACGGCTCGGCTACACCCTCACGCAGGATCACCAAGCGGATCTCGCTGCCGGGTTCACCACGCAGCGATTCCACCGCGGCGTCGATGTTGCTGGCGGTGATCTGCTCGCCGTCGATCTCGGTGATGATGTCGCCGGAGCGGATGCCTGCGCGCGCGGCCGGAGTCTCGTCGATGGGGGCGACCACGATCAGGGTGCGGTCAGGACGCTGCGCCACTTCCAAGCCGAGGCCATCGTAGGCACCGCTGCTCATCTCGCTCAAATCGCGGCTGGCGTCGGAATCGAGATAACCGCTGTGCGGATCCAGATCAGCCAACAGGCCGCGGATCGCCGATTGCATCAAGGTGGCATCGTCTACTGGATCGACATACGCCTGTTTGACCGCGCGAAACACGGCGACGAAGCGGCGAATTTCATCGAGGCTGACGCGCTCGGCATCGGCCACTTCGACCAGACCGATGTCCTCGGTCGGCACGGCGACGTCGTCTTGAGCCGTCGCGGCGTCGGCCGCCGCCAAGATAAGAAGCAAACTCAACAGATGTGTGCGCATGCAGCAATTATAGAGTTCAGGGTGCTTGCCGCGCAGTGAATATTGCGAATGGCATCCGCCTATTTGCGTTGCAACCAACGCGCCGGATCGACCGGCTTGCCCTTGTGGCGCAGCTCAAAGTACACGCCAGCGGCCGTTTGCCCACCGGATGTGCCTGCCAAGGCCACCACTTCACCGGCCTCCACCCAGTCGCCGGCGGCGCGCAATAAGGCGTCGGTGCTGGCGTACAGACTCATGTAGCCATCGCCGTGATCGATGATCGCGATCAAGCCAAAGCCCTTCAACCAGTCGGCAAACGCGATGCGCCCATGGGCGACCGCACGCACTTCGGCACCGGCTTTCGCCGCGATCAGCCAGCCGCTGCTCACGCGCCCATCGCCGCTGGGTCTGCCAAATCCGGTCTGCAAGGCACCGTTGATTGGCCACGGTAAGCGCCCCGCCATCGTCGAAAAGGGCGCCGCGCCATCCAATTGCTGCGGGATGTCGCCAAAAATGTCCTGCAAGCGAGTGAGCAACGCCAACAAGGCGGCCTCGTCACGACCCAGCGCGGCCAGCTTGGAACCGCTGACCTTGAAGCGCTTTTCGATATCCGCCAGCAGCACACGACGGGCGGCGCGCTCGGCGTCCAATTCAGTCAGTGCCGCTTGTTGCTGCTCACGAGCCTCAGCCAGCACCGTTTGCTGGGTCTGCACCGCCGCGCGTGCCTGCTCCAGCGCCGCCAAGTCACTCAATAGCGATTCGATGCGGGAGACGCGGGCACGACGAAAATAGCCGAGGTAGCCCAAGGTGCGGCCTAGCGCGTCGACGCGGTCTTGCGCCAACAGCATCTTGAGTGGCGCGTGCTTCCCCTGTGCGTGCAGCGCGCGCAGCAATTGTGCCAATGACTCGCGCTGCGCATCGAGACGGGCCGATAACTGCGTAGCCTCTGCCTGCAAGCTGTCGAGCTGCGTGAGTTGTGCCGCCAAGTCGGTATCCAGCGCGCGCAAGACGGCGCTGGCCTCGCTGATCTTGCGGTCGGCGGCACGCACTTGGGCAGCCGCGCTGTCGCGTTCGCCGCCGAGAACCTCTTGTTCTTGAGTGACCAGCGCGATGTCTTCGCGCAGTTTCGCAAGCTGTGCCTGCGCCGCCTGCTTCTCGGCCTCGCGAGCCGCACTCGCATCCTGAGCAACGGCAGCGCCCGCGCCGAGCAGCGCCAACATTGGCGCCAAGGTCAACGCGAGCAGGCGCAGCATCACACTGCGAACTCCAACAACGAGCGGCCAGTCATCTCCGCCGGTTTCGGCAAACCCAACAGACTCAGCAAGGTCGGCGCAACATCCTGCAAAGCACCGCCACCACGAACCGTGGCTTTGCGACCCACGTAAACCAGCGGCACCGGGCCGGTAGTGTGCGACGTATGCGGTTGACCGCTCTCCGGATCGGACATCTGTTCCAGATTGCCGTGATCGGCGGTCAGCAGCATCTCGCCACCGACAGCGGTGATGGCTTGCACGATTTCGCCAATCGCTAGATCCACTGCTTCCACCGCCGCAATCGCCGCCGCCAGGATGCCGGTGTGGCCGACCATGTCTGGATTGGCGATGTTGCAGATGATCAAATCGTGGCGCTTGCCGCGGATGTCGTCGACCAGCTTGGCCGTGAGCTCGGGACAGCTCATCTGTGGTTGCAGATCGTAAGTGGCAACCCGCGGCGAGGGAATCAGGATGCGGTCTTCGCCCATCTGTGGTGTCTCGACGCCGCCGCTGAAGAAGAAGGTGACGTGGGCGTATTTTTCGGTTTCGGCGATGCGCAATTGCGTCATCCCGTGCGCGGCAACCACCTCGGGCAAGGTGTTGCGCAGACTGCTCGGGGGGTAGGCGACCGCGGCCGGCAAGTCGGCTGAGTATTCAGTCAGACACACGAAGCGCCCCAATACCGGCCGCTCGCCGCGATCAAAGCCTTTGAACTCAGGCTGCACAAAACACGCCGTCAATTGGCGCGCGCGGTCGGCGCGAAAATTCATGAATACGACTGCGTCGCCGTTGGCCATTGCTTGCGTGCCATCGATCACCGTCGGCAGCACGAATTCGTCATTTTCGCCGCGCAGGTAGGCCGCTTCCAAGGCTGTGCTGGCATCCACAGCATGCTGGTCAGCGCGGGCATGAACCAAGGCATTCCAAGCCAGGCTGACGCGCTCCCAGCGGTTGTCGCGATCCATCGCGTAATAGCGGCCACCTACCGAATGAATGCGCGCGCCGGGGATCGTGTCGCATTGCGCTTGCAAGGCGACGATGCTGGCCGCCGCCGAGCGCGGCGGTGTATCACGACCATCCAGAAATGCGTGCACGGCGATTTTTTTCACACCACGTCGCTTCGCCAATTCAAGCATGGCGAAAATATGCGTCTCGTGGCTATGCACGCCGCCAGGCGATAGCAAACCCAGCACATGCAAAGTGCTACCGGCGGCGATCACCACGTCACAGGCCGCCAACAATTCCGGGTTGGTATAGAAATCCCCATCGACGATGGCTTTGTCGATACGCGTGAGTTCTTGATAGACCACGCGGCCCGCGCCCAGATTCATATGCCCCACTTCGGAGTTGCCCATCTGCCCATCGGGCAAGCCCACGTGCAGCCCCGAGGTATGGATCAAACCGTGCGGATAGTCGGCCAATAGCCGCCGCCAATTTGGCGCGCGCGCGCAGCTTATGGCGTTGTCGGGCGCGTCCTCGCGATGACCCCAGCCATCGAGGATCAACAATAAAACTGGCTTGGGGCGGGTCACGGCGGCTCCGGTGTGGCGTCTGGGTAGCAATTCTAGCGTTTGCCACGCGTTGTGCCCGGCGCTGTTCCCGATCTGCGGCGCCGGCTTTCATCGCACGATTTCGTCGCTCCTTCAACGCGGCGCAAGTCGCCTTCTAAACCCTTTGCCACCGTGCCGCATCTGATCGTTTGTTTTCTACCGCCATCCACCACTGGAGATTCCCATGTCACGAGTAGCCCGCCCATTCGCATTGACCCTGCTGGCCACCGCCTTGCTGTTGCCGCTGGTCGCCAGCGCCGAACCCAAAAGCATCGACAAAGTGAACGGTGCGATTGAAACCGACGCCGGCATCGAATATGGCGACCTCAGCACCGTCAATGGCGGCATTTCAGTGGCTGAAGATTCCACCGCGCAAGACGTGGAAACGGTCAACGGCGGCATCACTATCGGTAGCCGCGCGCGCGTCGGCAGCGCCGAGACGGTCAATGGCGGCATCAACGTGCGTGCGGATGCGCTGATCGAAGGCGACTTGGAAACCGTCAATGGCGGCGTCTCAATGGCCGCCGGCAGCAGCGT
>JANNWF010000361.1:0-4036 GCA_031408455.1 Pseudoxanthomonas sp.
GTAGCGCCAGCCAGGTGCGTTCAGGCGGCGAGGCTTCGGCGTCATCTGCCAATGGATCAGCGGCTCGCGCACGATTCGGGCGCTCGCCGCTAAGCCGGCGCGTCGCATCCAGTGCCGGCAATTCCAGACCCACCCGCGCGAGATAAATGCGACCCGCTTGTTGGAAGCGTTTGATGTATTCGAGGGCGCGATTCTCAAACGGCAGGGCCGCCACCGGATTGCCCACGCGCAGCTGCAATTCGGCTTGCCACATCTCACCTAACGCCGCACGCAGCAACTCGCGGGTGGCCGGATCCAACAAAGTCGCGGCTTCGGCGATGTCGTGGCCGTGACCAAACGCTGCAATCAATTCGGCCGCATTGCCAAGCGCCGGCTCTCCCTCGCCGTGCTGACCGCCATCATCATGACCATCCTCGGCACCGATCTCCTCCGCTTCCTCGCCCAAAAATTGGCCATAGCGCAACCGCAAGATGCGCTGGTCGACGCCGATGACATCGGCACGTTCCAGCGCGGTATCGGCACTCAATCGCGGCTTCTCGGCGATCAAGGTCTCAGTATCGATGATGATCTGGCGCTGGCTGCGAAAGTAGGCAGGCAGGGTCTTTTGCACCAGACCCTCGACGCCACTGCCTTCGCTGCTGCGCTCAGCTGGCCAACGCAAGATGAAGCTGGCACTGCGGGTGAGATTGGGCGTGGGTTGGCGGCGATCACGCACTTCGACGCGGGCGATCAGGTCATCGCCTTGCGCGAAACCCAATGCCAGCAGATCCAGGCGCTGCGTGTATTGCACTCGCAAGGCATCGCCCGTGCCGCGCAGGCGGATGCGGCGCTCACTCACCGTCACTTGCTCACCCTCGCCCTGGGCGTGGGTGAGGTGTAGCTCGGCGTCGCCGACGCCGTAGTCATCGCTGGCGACGATGCCAAATTGCCAACTGCGAGCGGCGTTCTCGAGCACGGTCAAAGTGTTTTGCGGCTCAGTAATCAGCAACTGCGGCGCGCGATCGGGCTGCACTTCAATGCTGTACGACGCACTTGTCGGCAGCGCTGGCGCGCCGTCAAACTCGATGCGATACACGGTGGACGCGCTGAACCGGCGGCTGCCTTGCCATTGCCCATCGACGACTTGCAGGATGATCGTCTCACCGTCGAGCAGACGCAGGCGCGCCGACGTCGGTGGGATCGCGAATCGCAACGACCAACTTAGCTCGCTGCCCTCTACTACCCGCGCATCGAGCTGCGCACTTTGGCGCGCGGGCAGCGCGGTGTAAGCCGGTGGCGCGATGGCGAGGCTGGCGGTCAGCGATTGCACCGGTGCCGACTCAGTGACTGATGCAGTGGGCGCTTTGGGCAGCGAAATAGCGATTGGCGACAGCGGCTGCCACAACCATATCAAGGCGGCCCATAGACTCGCCGCCAACAGTCCGCCCAGTAGCTGTCGCATTGGCAGCGGCGCGCGCAGGTTGATCGCGCCCGCTTGCGCCAGTGCCTGACAAACCCGCGTTTGCTGCAAGCCTTGCAGCGGCGACAGCGTTGCTGGATCGGCAAACAACAAGTCGCTGCTGTCGTGCAGGCCACGGTGGTGGTGGTCGAGAGCACCAATCAGCCACTCGCGATCAATGCGTCGCCACGTCTGGCGCAGCCGCACCGCCAGCAGGCCAAACGCAAATACATCGAAGGCGATGCAAGCAAGCGGCGTGGTCAAGCGCTGTAGCAGATAACTCGCGACCACCAGCCACGGTAGCCAGCGCGCCAATTCGATCAGCACCACTCGCCGTTGCACGCGGCGTTGGATCGCCTGCAGGTTCGAGGCGAGAGTCACCGCGCACCCCGCAGCCGGCGGCCGCTGGCCAGCATGCGTTCGAGCAAGAACAGACCTGCGATCAAGCAACCTAACCATGGCCGTAACGGCGTCTTCGCCGGCTCGGCAGGACGCCTGACCAGGGTCGGTTCGACCTGTTCGGCATAGGCGCGACTCGGTGCCGGCGGCTCACCAAACACGACCGAGAAAAGCGCGGCGGGAAACTCGGGCGAGTGCAGGATCGGCAAATGCTGCGGATCAAAGCTCGCGCTTAGATCAGTCTGTATGCCACGACCGACGCGCTGGGTACGGCCAGGCCAAGGCGCGTCCGTTGCCTCAACATCGGCCTCAGCCTGGGCGGCGGCAGCGGCATCGGCACCGGCACCGGCAGCGGCATCGACGTCCGCGTCACGCATATGCAGCAAGCGAGTTCCAGCGGCGAGCGATGCCTGCGCGGCAGCGCTTGGCTTGCCACCCAACCAAATCAAGGCGTCAATCTGACTTGGCAATGCCGCAGAAGCCGGCTGATCGTCAATCGCCACTTGCATCGAATCATCGCCAGCCCATGCTTCGCTTGCAGCACGCAGCCAACGCAGGGCCGGAGCATCGGCGGCCTCATAGCGAATCGCCAAGGTCCTTTTTGCCGGCGCGTTCGCCTGCGTCGACGGCTCGCTACCCGTGGCACCGGCGGCGCGCGCGATCCGCCACTCCACCTCCCGCGACAAGCCGATGGCGTGCGCGTCGAGACCGCTGACTTGCTCGCGCAACAGGACTCGCAGCTGATCGCCGGCAGCAAGTTCGGCATCCAACTGACGCAGTAGGCTGGCGAGCGGTGCTTTTCCGAGATGCTGCGCTGGCTCCACGCCCGCAACACGGGTCGCGGCCGGATCCACTTGAGTCAAATCCGTCTCAGCCAGGTCAATTGCAGCAAGCTCAATTTCAGCCCGCGCACTGTTCACCCACAGCGCGCGATCCATCCCATCCGTATGCTCGCGAATCAGCGACGCAGACAATTCTGGATCCACTACCAGCACGCGTTGCGGCGTACGCCACTCGCCAAGTAATTGCGGCAACGCCAACCACGCAACAACGGCCGCGAGCAGCAACAGGCGCAACGCCAGCAGCAGCCATTCGGTCAGCCGCCACGTGCGCTTCGGAGGATGCGCTGTGCCGATGAAGCGCATCGCCGCGAAGCGCAGCACGCGCATGCTGCGGCGGCGGTCCAGATGCAGCCAGATCGGCAGCAACAAGGCGGCAAGCGCTGCCAAGCCAATGGGCCAGCCCCAGACGATGTTCATCGAGACTCACTCATCGAAGCCGACCCATACATGCTGACTCATCGAAACTGACGCGCCGCGCGCTGAGCGCCCAGCGCTGCACTCAGCGTCATTGCCAAGGACTGGTCCAGCACGTGTTCGACATATCGCACGCCGCCGGTCGCCAAGCGCTGCGCCAAGCTCTGCCGAGCCGCAGCAAAGCGCTGCCGGAACTCGGCGCGTGCAGCCGCGCCATCCGACGCCAAGCGCGCACCCGTTTCGGGATCCTCAAACATAAATGCGCCGCGCAGGTCGAAGTCGCGTTCGTCCACCGACGTGAGCACGATGCTGCGCACGTCGCGGCGAGTGGCGGCCAGCTGCAAGGCAAAGGCGCTGCCAAGCTCATCAAAGCCGTCACTGATCAGTATCACCACGGAGGCGGGTTCGATCCGTTCCCAGGCCCGTTGCAGGCTCGCGAGCGTCGGCAATTCGCCCTGCGCTTGCGCTTGCGTCAATGCCAATACGCAGCGGTCCCGATGCCTCGGCCCACGCGCCGAAGCGACCCAAGTCAGCTGGCCCGCACACAGCAGCAACAAGCCAAACCGATCGCCTTCGCGCAATGCGATATCGATCGTGGCCGCCGCCAAGGTGCGCGCGATGCTGAGCTTGTGCTTGCTGGGCGTTGCCAGATCCGCCTGCGCCATCGACGCGCTGCAATCGAGCACCACCCAGATCGCCAGACCAGCCTCGCTCTCGGCTTCACGCACGAAATAGCGATCTGACCGGGCGAACAATTTCCAATCGATATGGCGTGGCTCATCGCCCGGCTCGTAGGCGCGATACTGCGAAAATTCCAGCCCTTGGCCGCGCTGTCGACTGGCGTTTTGACCGAGCGGTCCGGCCGCGGGAGGTAGCTTCGCCACGATACGCATGCCGCGCAGCTGCGCCGCCAAGTCCGGCGGAATAAGCGCGGCGGTTGCGT
>JANNWF010000362.1:0-15219 GCA_031408455.1 Pseudoxanthomonas sp.
GCGCACAGCGCTCGGGCGTTCATCGGCGCGCAAACCTGCGGTTTGCGAGCGCGCCGCTTCACCCCCAGCCCCGCTCTTAGCCCTTAACCCCCTAAAAATGAAACTAGTCGACGAAGCAAACATTACCGTCAAAGCTGGCGATGGCGGCAATGGCTGCGTCAGCTTTCGCCGCGAGAAATTCATTCCGCTTGGCGGACCGGACGGTGGCGACGGTGGGGATGGCGGCAGCGTGTGGCTGCTGGCTGATGAGAATCTCAATACGCTCGTCGACTTTCGCCACCAGCGCAAGTTTCGTGCTGAGCGTGGCGAAAACGGCATGGGCAAACAGATGTATGGCAAGGGTGGCGAAGACATCATCATTCGCGTGCCCATCGGCACCGTCGTCACCATGCAGGATACGGATGAGCAAATCGGCGATCTGACCGAGCATGGCCAACGCTTGAAGGTCGTCCAGGGCGGCAAGGGCGGCCTGGGCAACATGCATTTCAAGAGTTCGACCAATCGCTCGCCACGGCGCGCAATTCCGGGCTCGCCGGGTGAAGTCCGTGACATCAAACTAGAGCTGAAATTGCTCGCCGATGTTGGCCTGCTCGGCTTCCCCAATGCCGGCAAGAGCACCTTCATTCGCGCCGTGTCGGCGGCGACGCCGCGGGTCGCGGACTATCCGTTCACCACGCTGTATCCGAACCTCGGCGTAGTTCGGGTCGGGCAAGACCACAGCTTCGTGGTTGCCGACATTCCCGGTTTGATTGAGGGTGCGGCTGACGGCGCTGGGTTGGGCGTGATGTTCCTGAAGCACATCCAACGCACACGGCTGCTGCTGCACATCGTCGATGCGGCACCGTTTGTCGAAGACGAAGCGCCCGAGCTGTACGTTGCTCGACAAGTGCGTGCCATCGAAGGCGAGCTTGCCAAGTTCGATCCCGAATTGGTGGACCGGCCGCGTTGGCTGTTGCTCAACAAGTTGGATTTGCTAGCCGAGGATGAGCGTTCGGAGCGTGTCGAACGGATATTGCAAGCGCTGGACTGGAAATCGCCCTGGTTTGCGGTGGCGGCTATTGGCAAAGAGGGTACTTGGGCAGTCGCGCAGCAGGTCATGAGCCATCTCGACGCGCTTCGCGAAGCGGAAGCGGAAGCGAAATCGGCGGCGGCCGCCGAAGTGCAAGCTGCACCGGTTGAACCGATGAAGCCAGAAGCTGGCAACGCCTGATTCCGTATGCTTGATGCACGGATCGCCCGCTCAACGGTTTTGAAGGCTGAGAAACCGGGCTCATCAGACACACAAAAGCCGGCTTTCGCCGGCTTTTGTTTAGTTCGTTACCGCAATTCCTTACGCGATAGCGCGAATGCGTGCGGTCAGGCGGCTCTTGTGACGCGCAGCCTTGTTCTTGTGGATCAGGCCACGGGCAGCGAAGCGATCAAGGATCGGCTGCGCGGTGTTGAAGGCGGAATTGGCGGCAGTTGCATCATTGGCCTCAATGGCCTTGAGCACTTTCTTCACGGCGGTGCGCAGCATCGAACGCTGGCTGACGTTGCGCTCGTTGCGCACGATCGCCTGACGGGCGCGCTTCTTCGCGGATTTGATGTTGGCCAAGGGAACAGCTCCTGCAGAATCGTTGACGGTGACGTTGGTGGGCTTGAAACGGCCGGACTCAAAACAATTAAGCTAGGCCGTGTAAGACCGCGAAGTATGCGTGATCGAACCGGAGGCGTCAACGCAAGTGGGCGGAATTGCGAGGCGCTGGCCAATTTTTGGCAGGATGCAGCATGCCAGTGACCGCACCCAAGCTGCTTCGATCTAGCCTGACCTTTGGCGGCATGACCTTGCTGTCGCGGCTCGCGGGCTTCGTTCGCGATGTGTTGCAAGCGTCCTTGTTCGGTGCCGGCGCGGCCACTGATGCCTTCACGATCGCCTACCGCGTGCCGAACTATCTGCGCCGCATCTTTGCAGAAGGTTCGTTCGCAATGGCCTTCGTGCCTGTATTCAGCGAGTTGCGCCAACGCGGCGACAGTGCAGCGCTGAAAGACTTTCTGGATCACGTGGCAGGCGCATTGTGCGTGGTGGTCCTGCTGGTCACCGCGATGGGCATGCTCGCAGCGCCGCTCATCGTCAGCGTGATCGCACCAGGTGCGCTAACGGATCCCGCCAAGTTCGCACTGACCAGCGAGATGCTGCGCATCGTTTTCCCCTATCTGTTCTTCATCTCGCTCACCGCACTCGCGGGTGCCGTGCTGAATAGCTTGCAGCGGTTCGCGCTGCCTGCGGTTACGCCGGTGCTGCACAACCTGGCGGTGATCGCGGCGATGCTTTTCCTGAGCGGTCACTTGGACGTACCTGCCAAGGCCTTGGCATGGGGCGTCTTTGCTGCCGGCATTGCGCAGTTCGCTTTGCTGTGGCCCGCGCTGGCGCGGCATGGGCTGTTGCCGCGTCTGCGTTTGAATCTGCGCCACTCCGAAGTGCGGCGTGTCGGCAAGTTGATGCTGCCCACACTTTTCTCGTCGTCCGTGGCGCAGATCAACCTGATCGTGGGGACGATTTTTGCCTCCTTGCTGGTCACTGGCAGCCAAACTTGGCTTTGGTATTCGGACCGATTGGTGGAATTTCCACTGGGACTATTTGGAGTGGCGATTGGCACGGTGATCTTGCCGCACCTCTCACGGCGGTTTGCCGATGCTGACGCGGTGGGCTTTTCGCGCGGCTTGGACTGGGGCTTGCGGTTGGTCTTATTGGTTGGCTTGCCAGCCGCCCTCGGCTTGCTGGTGTTGGCCGAGCCGCTAGTTTTGACGGTGTTTCAGCGCGGAGAATTTGCGCCTAGCGATGCGCGAATGACCGCGTGGGCGTTAATGGCCATGAGTTTAGGCGTGCCCGGTTTCATGCTTAGTAAAGTGCTTGCACCGGCGTTCTATGCGCGCCAAGACACCCGCACACCGATGCGGGTCGCGATCATCACGGTAGTGGTCAATGTGGGGCTCACCGTGGCCTTGGTGACGCCAATGCTATTGAACGAGGTTGCGGGTGCGCACGCGGGCATTGCGCTGGCAACTGCGGCGGCGGGCTTGCTCAATCCGTGGCTGTTGTGGCGAGCGCTGCGACAGCAAGGATTGTTCACCGCGGAAGCTGGCTGGCGTCGATTCGGTTTGCAATTGTTGGTGGCCTGCGTGTTGATGATAGGCAGTCTGTTGCTGTTGCGGTTTGCGTTAGGGGACTTTGCGCAAATGGGTGAACTTAGCCGTTGGCTCGCATCGTTGGCACTGATCGGCAGCGGCGCGCTCGCCTATGGCCTCGGTTTGCTTGGCGCCGGTTTGCGTCCACGCGATCTGCGTGAGCGCTGATCTTCGACCAAAAACCCCTCACTACCGTCATTCCGGCGCACGCCGGAATCCACGACCTAGCCGTCCAGCCGATGGATGCGAGGGCACTGGATCCCCGCCTTCGCGCGCCTTCGCGGGGATGACGAGGATCGAGGAGTGATGTCGTGGCCCGAAGCGATACCTCGCGTCGCCAAGCCATGCTGCACCGCAAGGTATAATTTTTGAATGACCCTTTTGTTTCGAGATGTCGACGGCGGCAGCGTCAGTCGACGCGGCACTGTGGTGTGCATCGGCGCGTTTGATGGGCTGCATCTCGGCCATCAGTCGTTGATCGAGCGCACGCTGCTGCGTGCCCGTGAACTCGAAGCCGACGCTGCCGTGCTGGCTTTCGAGCCGATCCCACGCGAGTTTTTCCTAGGCGCGCAGGCACCGGCGCGGGTTGCATCCTGGCGTGATCGTTTCGAGCGCCTGCGAAATATCGGGATCGATCAGGTCGGCATGCTGCGCTTCAATTCGACGCTGGCGTCGATGCAAGCCGAGGATTTCATCGAACGCGTGTTGGTGCAGCGCTTGGCGGCGCGAGAGGTCTGGACCGGTGCCGATTTTCGCTTTGGTCGCGGTCGCCGCGGTGACCTAGACATGTTGCAAGCGCACGGCGCAACTCACGGCTTTACGGCGCACAGCGTCGACACCCACCATCACGCCGGCGAACGGGTCTCCAGTTCGGCGATTCGCACGGCGCTGGCGGCCGGAGACTTAGCTACCGCCGAGCACATGCTGGGTCGGCCCTACTCGATTGCCAATCGTGTGGTACGTGGCAAACAGTTGGGCCGCACGCTGGGCTATCCCACTGCCAACTTGCGACTTAGCGGTAGGCGGCCGGCCTTGGGCGGCATTTTCGCGACCTGGGTGCACGGTGTTGGTTCCCAGCCTTGGCCCAGCGTATCGAGCCTTGGCACGCGCCCCACGGTGAACGGTGTCGAGCCCTTGCTCGAAGCCCATCTGTTTGACTTCGATGGCGACCTCTACGGTCAGCGCATCGAGGTCGAGTTCGTCGCCAAGCTACGCGATGAAGAGAAATTTTCCGATCTGCCAGCCTTGGTCGTACAGATGAACCGCGATGCCGCCGAGGCGCGCGGCATTCTGGCGGCACCCGAACCTCAAATCCTGACGACTGCGTGAGCGCAATGCACGATTACAAAGCCAGCATCCACCTGCCAGAAACGGCATTCCCGATGCGTGGCGATCTGCCTAAACGGGAGCCACACACTTTGGCGCGTTGGGAGCGCGACGAGCTTTACGGGCAAATTCGCGAGCATGCAAAAGGTCGGCCGCTGTTTGTGCTGCATGACGGCCCGCCCTACGCCAACGGCTCAATTCACCTCGGGCACGCCGTCAACAAGATTTTGAAAGACGTCATCGTCAAATCGAAGCTGTTGGCAGGATTCGATGCGCCCTACGTACCCGGTTGGGATTGCCACGGCTTGCCCATCGAGCACGCGGTAGAAAAGAAGCACGGCAAGGTCGGCACCAAACTCGATGCGGCGGCGTTTCGGGTCAAGTGTCGCGAGTATGCCGCCGAGCAGATCGACGGCCAACGTCGCGACTTCAAACGCCTTGGCGTGCTCGGCGATTGGGAAAATCCCTATCGGACGATGGACTTCCGTTTCGAGGCCGACACCGTTCGCGCTTTGGCGAAGATCGTTGCCAACGGGCACCTGAGCCGTGGTGCCAAGCCGGTGCATTGGTGCTTCGATTGCGGCTCGGCGCTGGCCGAAGCCGAGATCGAATATGCCGACAAGACGTCACCGCAGGTCGATGTGGCCTACGACGCGCTTGACCCGCTTGAGCTGGCTGGAAAATTTGCGGTCAGCGTCACTACTGATGACATTGTGGCGGTGCCGATCTGGACCACGACGCCATGGACGCTGCCGGCCAGTCTGGCGGTCACGCTGGGCGCCGAACTTGAGTACGCTCTGGTCGACGGTCCGCGGCGTGATGGTCGTCGCCTGCTGCTGGTGGTGGCCGTTGATCTGGTTGATCGCGTGCTGGCGCGCTATGGCATCGAGCATGCGAATGAACTCGGACGCGTGCGCGGCAAGGCGCTGGAGCACGTGCGTTTACGCCATCCGTTTTACGATCGCGAAATCCCGCTGATCCTCGGCGATCACGTCAGCGCCGAAGAAGGCACGGGCGCCGTGCACACCGCACCGGGGCATGGTCAGGAAGACTTCATCGTCGGCCAGCAATACGGTTTGCTGGAGAAGTACACCGCGGCGGAAATGAATCCCTTGGGTGGCAATGGGGTGTATTTGCCCGGCACGCCGCTGGTGGCTGGTCAGTTCATCTGGAAAGCCAACGACAGCATCACTGCCTTGTTGCGCGAGCGCGGCGTTCTGCTGGCGAGCGGCAGTCTGCTGCACAGCTATCCGCATTGCTGGCGGCACAAAACGCCGGTGGCGTTCCGCGCCACGCCGCAGTGGTTTATCTCGATGGAGCAGGCGGGCTTGCGCGCGAATGCATTAGCAGCCATCGCTGATATCGGCAAGGCCGGCGGTTGGTTTCCGGAGTGGGGTGAGGCGCGTATCGCGTCGATGATCTCAGGCCGCCCCGACTGGTGCATCAGCCGGCAGCGCACTTGGGGGGTGCCGATCGCGTTGTTCATCCACAAGGTCACCGGTGAGCCGCATCCGCGCTCGGTCGAGTTGATGCATGCAGTCGCAGAGCATGTTGAGCGCGGTGGCGTCGATGCGTGGTACACCTTGGACGCCTCGGAATTGCTGGGCAGCGAGGCCGCTGACTATGACAAGAGCAGCGACATTCTGGATGTCTGGTTTGATTCGGGTGTCACCCATGAAGCGGTGCTGGCGGCGCGTGGCTTGGGCAAGCCGGCGGACCTGTATCTGGAGGGTTCCGATCAGCATCGGGGCTGGTTTCAAAGCTCGCTATTGACTGGCATCGCTATCGATTCGGCCGCGCCCTATCGGCAAGTACTGACGCACGGATTCACCGTCGATCAGCACGGCCGCAAGATGTCCAAATCCATCGGCAACGTCATCCTTCCGCAAGAGGTGATGGACAAGATGGGTGCGGATGTCCTGCGCCTATGGGTCGCCTCGACCGACTATCGCAACGAGATCGCGGTCAGCGACGAGATCCTCAAGCGCAGCGCAGACGCATATCGACGCATTCGCAATACCGCACGCTTCTTGCTCGGCAATCTGGATGGGTTTGATCCGGCGACGCACGCGGTCGCCGCCGCTGACATGTTGCTGCTGGATCGCTGGGTACTGGCCCGTGCACATGCGCTGCAAGTCGACATCGCGGCGGCGTATACGCGCTACGACTTCGCCGCCATCGTGCAAGCGCTGTCCAATTTCTGCACGGTCGATCTGGGTTCGCTGTATCTCGACGTGACCAAAGATCGGCTGTACACGATGCAGGAGAACAGCCTCGGTCGCCGCTCCGCGCAGACCGCCATGTGGCATATCGCGCAGGCATTTGCGCGCTGGATCGCGCCGATCCTGTCGTTTACCGCCGATGAGATGTGGCAGTTCTTGCCCGGTGAACGTGCCGGCGATGTACTGTTTACCACTTGGTACGACGGGCTTTCGCCGCTGACCGACGACAGCGCTTTGAAGCCTTCCGACATTGAACAATTGATGGCTCTGCGCATCGCGGTTTCGCGCGTGCTGGAGCCGATGCGCGCTGCGGGCGCCATCGGCGCTTCCTTGCAGGCCGAGGTGACGCTGTATCTGGATGACGCCAGCCTGCAACGCTTGGCGACGGTGGCGGATGAATTGCGGTTCTTCTTCATCACCTCACGCCTGACCTTGGCTCCCATTGCAGAGAAGCCTGATTCGGCAGTGCGTGCCGATGGGGTCGATGGCTGGATCGTCGCCAGTGCGACGGAGCGTGCCAAGTGCATTCGTTGTTGGCACTACGTCGGTGACATCGGCAGTCACCTCGATCACCCGGAAATCTGTGGCCGCTGCGTCGACAATGTGCAGGGTGACGGCGAAGTGCGGCGTTGGTTCTAATCCAGCAAAACCGTCAGATCAGTTAGTCAAACTAGTTGCCATGCCAACTCTTGAAGCCCAATCCCAACTCAACGTCATTCCGGCGACTGTGAGCGCAGCGAGCGAACAGCGAAGCTGGCCCGAAGGGCGAGCGCGCAGCGCGAGTAAGGCCAGAATCCAGTGGGTTTCCGCGAAACAGCAGCTTCAGAGCGACTGGATCCCCGCCTGCGCGGGGATGACCAGCGCCCAGCGGCCATCGATCTTTTTCTACGCAGTGTCGTTGTGAATCAACCCATGACTGCGAGCAATTCCTGACACCATGAACCATACCGCCCGACCGAACGCGCTGCCTTGGTTGCTGCTATCGGCGATCATCATCGCGCTTGATCTATGGACCAAGCACCTCGCGCTGAGCCACTTGCAGCCTGGCGCATCGGTCGCCTTCATCGACGGCTGGTGGGACTGGACGCTCACCTTTAATCCCGGCGCGGCTTTCAGCTTTCTGAGTGATGCCTCAGGTTGGCAGCGTTGGTTGTTCGCGAGCCTCGCGCTAGTCATCAGCGGCGTGCTCAGTTTCTGGCTGACCCGCACCTCGCGCGATGATTGGCAGCAGGCTTTGCCGTATGCACTCATTATTGGTGGCGCGCTGGGCAATTTCGTCGATCGCCTGCGCTGCGCGCATCCGCTGCATTGCGGCGAAGTAGTCGATTTCGTTGATTGGTATTGGCGCAGTCACCATTGGCCGGCGTTCAACATTGCCGATGCATCCATCGTGGGTGGTGCCGTTGGCTTGCTGCTGTTCGGGCTGTTTACGCCGGGCAAAAAAGAGGGCACCAAGTGACCGAGACTCAGACGAAGCCAGACTTTATGCAACAGATCCTGCTCGCCAACCCGCGCGGCTTTTGTGCCGGCGTCGACCGCGCGATCGAAATCGTCAAACGCGCCTTGGACACCTTGGGCGCGCCGATCTATGTCCGTCACGAGGTCGTCCACAATCGATTCGTAGTGGAAGACCTGCGCGCTCGCGGTGCAGTGTTTGTCGAAGAGCTGGATGAAGTCCCCGACGGGGCGACCGTCATCTTCAGCGCGCACGGAGTCTCGCAAGCGGTGCGGCAGGAGGCGGATCGGCGCGAACTGAAGGTCTTTGATGCCACCTGTCCGCTGGTGACCAAGGTGCACATCGAAGTTAGTCGCCATTGTCGGGCGGGGCGCGACGTGGTCCTGATCGGTCACGCCGGCCACCCCGAAGTCGAAGGCACCATGGGTCAATGGAGCGCCGAGCGCGGCAGCGGAGCGATTCACTTGGTCGAGAGCGTCGAGGACGTGGGACGACTGGAAGTGCAGCAGCCCGAGCACTTCGCTTACACCACGCAAACCACCTTGTCGGTGGACGACACGCGGCAAGTGATCGCCGCCTTGCGTGAGCGCTTCCCCAAGATTGAGGGCCCGCGTCACGACGACATTTGTTACGCCACCCAAAACCGCCAAGACGCGGTGCGTGAACTCAGTCGTCGTTGCGATCTGGTGCTGGTGGTGGGCTCGGCTAACAGCTCGAATTCCAATCGTCTGCGCGAATTGGCCGAGCGCGAAGGCTGTCAGGCGCAATTGATCGACGGTGCCGAGGACATCGACCCGACTTGGCTTACCGGCAAGCGCGCGATTGGCGTCACTGCGGGTGCATCGGCACCCGAAGTGTTGGTGGAAGGCGTGTTGGCGCGTCTGCAATCCCTCGGGGCCGAAGCCGCCGTGGAGCTGGAAGGCAAGCAGGAAAACATCGTATTTGCCTTACCCAAAGGCCTGCGGGTAGTAATGGTCGATTGACCGCTTCCAACCCCCGCGCCTACACTGCGCCCCCGCGCAGCAATGCGCAGGCGTCTTGTACGCAAGCGCGGTTTTGAAAACCGTAGCGCGCAATAACCGCAAGGCATCGCGCCGCAGCACCGGGTCGCAACGACTCACAAGTCACAATTGCCGGAATAGCTCAGTTGGTAGAGCGCGTCATTCGTAATGATGAGGTCGTAGGTTCGATTCCTATTTCCGGCACCAATTTCACTCCCCGCAACACCCCGCAAGTCCCTTGAAACCGCGCCCTGACGCGGTTTTTCTTTGCCCGCTGCATGAGCAAGCTGCTGGGGCTTCCCGCAGATACCCTGTAAATCACCCAATTTTTAGGGTACGGTTTCGGGTACTTGGGAATCTTTCGGGTATCCAGATGCCAAAGCGCGTGCAAGAACTGGCACCGTCTGCGGTGGCGAACGCCAAGCCGCAGGCCACGCCCTACAAACTGCCCGACGGCAAGGGCATGTTCCTGTTAGTCACGCCGGACGGCGCGAAGCTGTGGCGACTTCGTTACTTGCGACCAGGCACCAGCAAGGAAAACACCCTCAGTCTTGGCATCTTCCCGGAAGTTTCCTTGCGCAAAGCGCGTGACCGGCGGGAGGAAAGTCGAAAGTTGCTGGCGGATGGGATTGACCCCGGCGAGAACCGCAAGGCAGCCAAGCAGGCGCGCAAGGTCGCCACCGAAAACAGTTTCGCCGCGATCGCCGCCGAATGGCTGGACAAGCAGCACATGGCACCGGCGACGCTGGAAAAGGCCCGCTGGACATTCGCGGACCTTGTGAACCCTTACATCGGGCACTTGCCGATAGCCGAGATTGGCGCACCTGAGTTGTTGTCGATGTTGCAACGCATCGAGGCGCGAGGCGCACGCGAAACCGCGCACCGCACAAGGCAACGCGCCGCGCAGATATTCCGCTACGCCATCGCCACTGGGCGCGCTAGTCGTGACCCCTGCGCCGACCTGCGCGGGGCGCTGGCACCCGTCAAGGTCAAGAACCGGGCGGCGATTACCGATCCGCTCAAGATTGGCGAGTTGCTGCGGGCCATCAATGGCTACACCGGCGGCCCTGTTGTTGGTGCCGCGTTGAAGCTGGCCGCGCTGGTGTTTGTGCGGCCGGGCGAACTGCGTAAGGCGGAGTGGACAGAGATCGACTTGGACGGCGCGGAATGGCGCATTCCGGCATCCAAGATGAAAATGCGCGACGAACACATCGTTCCACTGCCGTTGCAGGCGGTGGCAATCCTGCGTGACTTAGAACCACTGAGCGGTGCCGGGCGCTATGTCTTTCCCGGCGCGCGCAATCCACGCCTGCCGATGAGCGAGGCCGCCGTGAACTCGGCCCTGCGGCGCATGGACTTCGACAAGGACACCATGACCGGGCACGGCTTCCGGGCGATGGCATCCACCCGGCTCAATGAGCTGGGCTGGAAAGAGGACGCCATTGAACGCCAGCTAGCGCATGCCGAACGCAACAAGGTGCGGGCCGCGTACAACCGCGCGCAATACCTGGACGAGCGCCGCCGCATGATGCAGGCATGGGCCGACTATCTGGATGGCCTGAGGGTTGGCGCAATTGTGCTGCCGATCAAACGCAAGGCCAGTTGAACCATGTCCGACGACGGGTTTCAGACAGGCAGGCCGAACTTCACACCCGAACAACGCCAGCAACTTGCTGACATGGGTGTTTCCGATGAGCAATTGCGGCAGTTGCGGGGCGTGCTTCAAGTCATCCAGACGTGCGTCGGCGAACAACAACAACAAGCCGCAATTCGAGTCAGGTTGGGCGAAATTGAAAAATTGGCGGCCACACTGTCTCGCAAGCTATATGCGACTAATCCGAGCACTGATCAAGCCATTTCCATGCTGGATTCCCATCTTTGGTTGGCTGAACAACAGCGTGGTGGCTGTGCGGCAAGGCCCGCCGTAAACATCGGTAAGCACGTGTCGGATGTCTACTTGCCGCGACTCCATGAACTAATGGAAGCAGCGAAGGCTGAAAGCGCGAAAGTCCCCGGCGGCAAGCGCGGGAGAAGCAACACCGCATCGTGGCGACCAGTGGAGGCAATCGATACGGCACTCCATACCGGCTGGTTAGAGATGCATCAGCACGACAACCCGCGCTATCCCGAAGTATGGAAGCCGAACAAAAGCAATTCGAGCACGTTCTACAACATTGTCTGTGTCTGCTACGAAGCCGTTGGTGGCAATCCGTATCCCGAAAAAGCGTTTCGGGCGTTTCTAAAGTACAGAAGAGACCACCCCAAAATCTGGCCGTAGTGACTCGCGTCATGGAGAAAGCCTGCAAGCGAGGGACGAAATAGCCGAAGAAATCTGCAATTTCGTCCCTGACTTGAGTACATCGAATCGCCATGCTCGCCTCAGCCCCGTAACCCACGCGGGCAACACTGAGGACGCCGCAATGACCACCGATTCCCCTCTCTCCCCAGGCGATCTTGTAGACGAGCACGAGGCCGCCGCGATCATTAACACCGCCGTTCGCACGCTTCGCAATTGGCGCACGCTCGGCAAAGGCCCGCGCTTTCGCAAGATCGGTCAACGCCTTGTTCGCTACCACCGCGCCGACTTGGCCGCGTTCAGCGGGGGCGGTACTCCAAAGGCGGCTGCATGAGCGGCCCTAGAACGAAAAACCCCGCTGGCGGGCGGGGCGGTTCGCAACACCAATCCGGGCAGGGCTGGCGCAGCGAGTATAGCGCTCCGAGAGGCTTCCAAGGTGTTCGCCAGCGGGGTTTCATCCGCAACTTGCTGCCTGATCCAGCAATCTACTACGCCGCGCGTGTGGCGAAGTTGGGGCAGCCAAACGCGGATGGCTGGGCGGCGTGCAAGTGTCCGTTCCATGAGGATGCTCACGCATCGGCGGCCGCTAATCTGAGCACGGGCGGGTTCCGCTGTTTTGCCTGCGGTGCCAAGGGCGATTTGTTGGGGATTCACCAGCGCCTTACCGGGCTGGCGTTCAAGGATGCTGCGCGCGATCTGGGGGCGTGGAAGTGAGCGCGGCGACCGAGACACCGCAACAGGCGGCGCGCCGCTTGACGGATCGTCAGCTTGCCAAGGGCTACGTTCCCGAAGCCCTGCACGAATACGCAGCCGCCGACGGCTCGCCCGTCTTCTGGCGCATCCGCATGAAACATCCGACCGAGCCCAAGTTGATTCGGCCAATGCACTGCAATGGGAAAGGCTTCGTGCTTGGAGAGCCGCCAGCGCCAGCAGACGGAAAGCCGCTGTATCGACTTCACGAACTGACCAACACTGATCCGGCATTTCCAGCTTGGATTGTCGAGGGCGAGAAGGCTGCCGATGCGCTTGCCAAGCTGGGCGTCACCGTAACCACCAGCGGTGCAGCGGACTCGGCTGCGGCGGCAGACTGGACGGCACTGCGAGGCCGGCGCTGCATCGTTTGGCCGGACAACGACCCCGCCGGCATGAAGTACGCGGAGGCGGCAGGTGATCTCCTGCGGGCGATGGGCTGCGATGTCGAAGTGTTGGACGCAGCTGCGCTTGGGTTACCCGCGAAAGGCGATGCAGTTGACTGGCTGGCGCTGCACCCGAAAGCCAGTGGCGATGACCTGGACGCGTTGCCGCGCACTTCGACCGCTCCGCTAATGCGCAACGCGCCCGAGCCGTTGCGCCGTCCCGTTCCGCCACCTGAGCCCTACCCGCTAGCTGAACTGGGCCCAATCCTTGCGCCCGCCGCTGAGAGTTTACGGCGCGTAATTCAAGCACCGGATGCAATCTGTGGCGCCGCATTGCTGGCAGCGGCATCGCTCGCTACGCAAGGGCTGGCGGACGTGGAGAACGACGGGCGCATTCATCCGCTGTCGCTGTGGATGTTGAGCGTGGCCGAATCGGGCGAACGCAAGTCGGCCGTGGATTCGGAAGCGATGCGGGCTGCTCGCGCTTATGAAAAGGAACTGGCGAAAGCCTTTGCCGACGAGACTGAGGGGCACGCGGCCGAGCATGCGCAATGGGAAGCCCAGCGCGACGCATTACACAGCAAAGCCAAGAAAGCACAAGGCGAAGGGCTGGCCTCTGCCCTGCGCGAACTAGGTCCGGCACCGCCGCCACCCTTGTTGCCCAAGGTGACGGTTGCCGACTTCACGGCGGAGGGTTTAGCAAAGCTGCTGGCCGCAGGCCGCCCAACGGTGGGCGCATTCACCGATGAAGCCGCATTGGTATTCGGTGGGCATGGCATGACCAAGGAGACCGTCACGCGCACCGCAGGCACGCTTTGCAAACTTTGGGACAACGGCACCTTGGATCGGGTGCGGGCAAGCGAAGGTGCAGTGAAGTTGTGGGGTAGACGGCTGGCGTTGCACTTGATGGCGCAACCGATCATTGCCGAACGCGCGTTATCGGATGTTGTGCTGAGCGGCCAGGGGTTTCTCGCCCGTTGCCTGCTGGCATGGCCTGAAAGCACGGCGGGCACCCGCCCGTATGTGGCCGAAAGTCTCAGTAATGATCCCGCGCTGATTCGGCTGGAATCCCGCCTTATGGACTTGCATCGCCGCGCACTGCCGTTCGCTGATGGCGAGCGCCAGGAATTGCGACCACCGGCTTTGCGCATGACACCGGATGCAGCTGCTGTTTGGAGGACGCTGCACGATTCGGTGGAGCGCAACATGGCCCGCGGCGAGCGCTTTGCAAGCGTCAAGCCGTGGGCAAGCAAGACGCCTGAGCAGTGCCTGCGCATTGCAGGCGTGCTGACGATGCTTGAATCCCCGGACGCTCAAAACATCGATGTGGCCACCATTGAGCGCGCGGCAGAGTTGGCGCTGTGGCACTTGAACGAAGCGGCAAGGCTGGCAGGCACCGCAGAACTGTCGCCAGAGGTGCGCGATGCGGAAGCCTTGCTGGAATGGGCGCACGCGACCGAGCGCACGCTGCTGCATTCTGGCGCGGCACTGCGGTTAGGGCCGGCCCGCATCCGCGAGCGCGAACGCTTTATGCAGGCGATGGGCGAGCTTGAACGAGCGGGCTGGGCAGAGCCCGTCGCAGGCGGGGCGGCAGTCGATGGCGCACATCGCCGCCACGTCTGGCGCATTGCTCCAGTCATCGATGGGACAAACTGACATGGGCCGCTTGCTGGCTGCCCTGCGTGCGGAAGATGAAAGCGCGCCCGCTGCGATTCCTGCTACGCCCGCGAATCTTGCGCCTGCTGTCCTCAGGGATTCGCAGATTCGCGGGATTCGCAGCGACTGCAATTCCGAAGCTGAGGTGAAGAAGTCTCAAGGATTCGCAGATTCGCAAGATTCGCAGACAGCGCCGGTCGATCAATCCGCCCGCCTGTTGGCCGCGATACGTGCGGAATGCCTACCCGATGCCTTGCTCGGTCGCGATGATGCAGACCCCGCCATGCTTGCCAACCTGAGCGAGGCGACATTGCGAGCCTATGCGCAGGCCCTGTTCGCCAGCAGCGAACGCGAGGCCGGCAGACAGCCACCGGGCTGGGACCATGCCGGACATTGCAGCGGCTGCGGCCCGGTGTGGCTGTGGAAAGGCGCGGGACCGGCGCTGCTAGCCTGCCCGTGGTGTTGGAACCGCCTAGCGCACAAGCCGACTCCTCGCCCGCGCGTTCGCTGCGACGAATGCCAACACTACGACCCGACTGCGATCAATCCCGCAGATGGTTTGATCGCCTGTGTCGCGAACCCGAAGCTGGGAATGAGTCAGCGTGCGCCGTGGCCGCAATCGTTGCGAATCTGCATCGCCCATCGGTCCAAGACCCATGACCAAGACTGACGCCATGACTCGAAAGAAGCTCTCCGTGACGCCCGCCCGCGAGCCAGAACCCCGAAAGAGCCTGATTGCGCGGCGCTTGCCCAACGAGTCGGCTGGCCGCGCTATTGCTCTGGTGGTGGCCGATCCAAGCAACGCCGCCGCCCGTGTCATGTACGCCGCCGAAGACAAAAGGGGAATTCAGGCACAGCTCGATCTGCCCGATCTAGCCGACCTGATGGCCGACCGCGCTAAAGCCGTGCAAGGCGGCGATCTGCGCGAAGTCGAAGCGGCACTAACCGGGCAAATCGCTGC
>JANNWF010000363.1:0-2403 GCA_031408455.1 Pseudoxanthomonas sp.
CCGTGGTCGAAGCCGAGCCACCCGCTGGCACCACAATGCTCAGCGGCGATGCCGTGAATGCGGTGTTGGTGGGCTGGGTGCAAGTAACGGTAGCCGGCAGCGTGCCCGGATTCTGGAAGCTGATCGGTGCTGTGCTTGCCGCGCCGCCCAAAGGCCGGGGAGCCAACGTGGTCAAGGATCCAGACGCAGGCGTTGTGGTCAACGCCGGCTGAGTGCCCGCCGGGCAAGTCAACGTGAAAGTGCGCGCGTTCGCTGCTCCTCCGCGGCTTTCGTTGCAGGTCAGCGCCTGCGTGACTGGCGCCGCGCCGAGTACACACGCTCCAGACAACGGGCTACCCGAAATCGCGCCAGTGCCAACGGCAGTGACGGTCTGCCCAAAGCCACTAAAAGGCGAAGTCGGCGCGGTGCAGGTCGTGGTGGTGGTCGCCGCGGCACCCGTTCCACTGCCTGCCGTACCGATGGTCACCGCAACCGAGCCGGTGCCGGTGCTGCCCACGGTGGTTCCGCCCGTGAAGTTCACGGGTTGGCCCGAAGCCGGGGCGTAGGCGAACTGCGGCGGAGTTGCGCCACCGGGGACGGTCACCGGCGTGCCGGCGACGTTGTCGTACACATAGCGCACTACGGCGGCGGGGAAACCGGTGGCTGCAGTGGTGGTCAAAATGGCGTAGCCGTAATGCACCTGGTTGCCGTTGGCCTCGTTCTGGAAGCGGAACCCGGCAATGGAAGTGCCTGTGGTGCGAAACGAAGTGGCAGCCGTTCCAACCGTACCGACAGTGGCATAGGTGCTGGCGGGACCCACCACCGCGCCGGGCGCAAGAGGCGTGATGAGCGTGCCTACGCCAACCAGCGCATTGACGTTGGCGGCGGTGTTGGACGAAAAGAATGCAAGGTTGCCGCCGGTCGCGAAGGGGTTGAAGTCCCAGCCTGGCACCGTGGCATTGGCCGACACCCCGGTCACCACGTTCAAATAGAGTCCGTCGATGTTCGCTGTGATAGGCAGATTGACTACGCCACTATCGACCACCGCCGCGAGGGCCGACGAGGAAACCACGCACAGTGCCGCAAAGTGCGCAGCCACAGCGCGGCGACTAACACGGCGCTTGCTTGTTTGAAGTTGCAGTGTTGCCATTTCGCAGACCCTCTCTAATATGAATGACGACTCGCTGGACAAGGCGACGACGCGCAGCTGAACGCGCGCTGACGGAGATCGCCGCCGGAAGCGTAACCCAAGTTTTCGTCTTGGAACAGTCCAAATGCTACAAAAGTGTGAACAGGCTCGATCCAATCGACTTACCTGACGCTGATGCACAAGCCGCCGCCCGCCAAAAACGACGTATGAGTGCAGCAACCAGCGCGCCAATAACCCCCAAGGCGACCAAGACACTGCGCCAGCTCGGAGCTGCGTTCGACGCCAGCGATCTTCGTAGCGCCGAAGCTCACTGGCTGCTGTTGTCGATGCAGTTGCCTGACCATCCGCAAACGTTGCGTTGGCAGGGCGAACTGCGCTTGGCGAGCGGCGAGCCTGCGCTTGCGGCAAAGGCGTTTGCATCATCCCTACTCAAACAGCCGAATGAACCGACCGCTCTGCTTGGATTGGCGTCGGCGCTCGCTGCGATGGGTGACTGGGACGCTGCCCGGAATCAACTCCTGCAAGTGGCTGACCACACCGTTTCGGCGGCGGGATGGCTGCAACTTGGGATGGCCTTCGACGCCCAAGGACATACGGCGGATGCGTTGGTCGCAAGCGAAGCAGCGCTCAAGGTCGATCCGTCGCTGGCCAAGGCAGGTTTGTTGCGCGCACGCACGCTGCATGTATTGGGTGACACAGACGGCGCTGCGCAAGCGTATCGACGTCTGCTTCAAAACCGCCAAGTGCAGGCTGCCGCATGGTTTGGCTTGCTTGATCTGAAATCCATTCTTTTGTCGGCCGACGAACTGGCGGCATTGGAGCGCTACGCTGGCTTGCCGCATCCGTCGGCTGACAAGACCTTGTTGGAGTTTGCGCTCGCGACTGCCTACGAGGCCGCGGGGTTGTATCCACAGGCAGCAACCGCCTTCAGCGTCGCCAACCGCAATGCGTCGGCGCAGCGGCCTTGGAGCAGCGCGCGTCTGCAACGTGAAATCGCTGAAATCGAGACCGCATTGCAGTCACCACCCGGTTCAAATCTCCAAAGCGGGTCCCAACGAGGCAGCCAGATAATCTTCGTCACCGGTTTGCCGCGCTCGGGTACAACGCTGTTCGAACAAATATTGGCCGCGCATCCGCAGGTGGCTGGCTGTGGCGAACTCCCTTATCTCGAACAAATCCTGAGCAGAGAATCTGTTCGCCGTGGTCACCCGTTTCCACGTTGGGTAGCCGGAAGCAGTTCCGACGATTGGGCGCGGCTCGGCGAGGAATATTTG
>JANNWF010000364.1:0-7229 GCA_031408455.1 Pseudoxanthomonas sp.
CGTCCCAACGCAATCAGCACGCGTGCACGCAGTTGTCGCATGGGCTGGTTGGCGGCAGCGATACGCACCCGATCAATGCGCTGCAAAGCATCTTCCGGCGCACCCGTCAGGTACTCGGCAAGCGCAAAAACCCGCTGCGAACTCGCCGAGTTTTTCTCTGCAAGCGATTGCAGCGCCTCTCGGGCGGCGTTTTTCGCCTCCGTCATTCGACCGTCGCGCTCCAGTGTCTCCAGCCCCCACCACCATTCGTCCGCCGATGATTCGGCTCCCAGTGTCTGTCCCTCAAGCGAGCCAGCTCCAAGCAACGGGGAAATGACTGCCAATCGGCGCAACTGGCTGGCGCTGGCGAGGTCAGCAGCGTCCAAGGTCGCTCCCAGTCGTTGCCCCAGCGCACCCCACAGTCGGGTCAACAGGGCATCGATGTCTTCGCCCTTGTTGGCAACCAGCGGCTGCTGCCACAACAACTCGCCAGTGATGCCGTCGTGCATGCGGACGTCAATGCTCGGCTCGCCGGCTGCCGATGCGACCGCAATCTCTAGCGCTTGACGGACCGCCAACCCTTGCAGAAGGCGTGGACGCATGCGCTCGATTTGACCGCGTGCAATCCCCAATTCGCGCAAGGTGCGCTCGACCCGAATGGAGTCAAGCACATCGACACCGGAGGCCAGCAGCTGCGCCGCGAGCGCGCGCTCGATGCCTACTTGCAGCGCCCGATCCAGCTCACTCTCCGGCTCAGGCCCTGGAATCAGTGCCAGCGCGGGACGCGCCGCGGCCAGCGACACCAGTGCTGGTTCGTTCCAACCACCCAGCGGCAGCTGCAAGGCGAGTCCACCCATGGCGCTAACCACGGCAAGCAAGACCAAGCCGGTAACGCGCTGGCGTCGTGACCAGGGTGAGCGCGGCAAGCGTGCGTCGTCGATAGCGCGCACCACCGCTTGCGCATCCTGCAAACGCCGCGCCGGCCGCACCTCCAGCAAACGGTCGCACAAGGCGACAACAAACGCTGGCAGCCCCGGCTTCACGGAAGCCACCGATGGCGGGCTGCGAACGATGCGTTGCGCCAACATCTCAGCGGGTGTGCCACCTTGAAATGGCACCTTGCCGGTCAACATTTCATGCAGGATCAGGCCCAAGGCATACAGATCGCTGCGGCCATCGACCGGTTCAGCTCGCGCCTGCTCCGGTGACAAATATTCGGGCGTGCCAACGATGACGCCGCTCAACGTCAAGCCCGTCGCCCCCAATGAACGCGCCACACCAAAGTCGGTGATCAGCGCCTCGTCGTCTGCCTTGACCAATACATTGGCGGGCTTGAGATCGCGATGAATGACGCCGCGATGATGCGCAGCAGCCAGCCCCAATGCGATTTGTCTGACTAGATTGAGCGCGCGCTCTGGCGCCAAACCGCCTTCGACATCAATCAAATGCTCCAGCGATTGGCCGGGCACGTAGTCCATACACAGCAGCCACGCGTTGCCGTGCTGCACCAGATCGTGAATACGCACCACGTGTGGGCTCGACACCTGTCGCGCTAGCAACAGCTCGTTGCGGAAGCGCTCGAAGGCATCGGGGCGCGACGCCAACTCCGGGCGCAGCAGCTTCAACGCGACTTCGATGCCGAGTTGTTCGTCCCGCGCCAAATGGACGACGCCCATACCGCCCATGCCAAGCAACTTGCCAATCACGAAGCGCGAGGCGACGCGATCCCCAGGCATCAGCTCCGAAGCCGCCAGCATGCCAGTGACAGTGGCCGGTGAGGCCATTTCAAAATCCCGCCCTCCCGGCGCGGTCATGAGTCGGCCTCGGGCGTTGGCATCCACAGCGTCGGGCAGCTGACTTCGATGCGGCGCAGGTCGCGTTCCAACTCGGCCAAGGCAATCGCAGTGGCAGCGCGCTCGGCGAACGCAAGCATCAGCTCAACGTCGAGGCCAGTGAACAACTTGGCTTCGTCGTCGGTGTCCACGTAAACCACTCCCAGCAGCTTGCCACCGCGCAGCAAGGGCACGCAGGCGAGCGCGCGCAGGCCCAGACCCACCACGGAAGCCGCGCCTTTCAACCACACGCGGTCCGCATGATTGGACATGAAAACAGGTCGCCGCTCGCGCATCACCCGCTCAACGGCTGATCGGCTCCACGGGGTCGCTGAATGCTCGGCGTCTTCGCCGTCCGGCAAACACGATGCTGCCAATCGCAAGGGTCCGTGGCCATCACCAAGCAGCAGAAAGCCGCGCCGGCACTCGGCGACAGAAAGCATGCCAGCCAACACATCCTCAAGCAGCGCTTGCACGCCTTGACTGACGCTGACGCGTTCTTGCCACGCGGCCGAGGCATGGCGACGTTTCAGGTCACTGGCGTGAATGTGCGCCAGTGCGGTATCCGACAACGCCTCGAACTCGCAAAACACATCACCAATCGCCAGCCACGTCTGGCGCGGCAATATCGCTTCAGCGACGCGCTCACCGCCAACCCGCATGCCGTTTTTTGAGCCCAGATCGCGAATCACCCACGTGGTCGCAGCGCGACTGATCTCGGCGTGCTGGCGCGATACGGAGGCGTGTTCGATCGCCAAACCAGCAGCGCGATCACGGCCAATCAACAGCGGCTGCGCGCCGCTCAGCAGGTGGACTTGGCTGGCCTCACCATGCAGGTGAACAACCAATCGTGCTGTCGATCCACTCACGGCACGCCGTCCAACCTCGCCAATTGGAAGGCTAACGCACCGGACACGCCGAGCAGCTCACCGATTTCGCTGGTCAATCCCACGTCTGGCGCGTAGCCGTTGGGTACGCCTACACCGGCAAACGCACGCAGATCGGACTCGAATCCGAGCAGTGCCTGGCGAGCCGCCGCAATTTGACCGGATCGAAACGCAGACTCGACCACGGCCACCTCCGCCTCAAGGGCTGTCCGTGCGGTGAGAGCAATATCCGGGTCATCCAGCTCATTGGCGAGATCGGCAAGCAGCTCTGAACTGTCGAGCGAAAAATTCTGGTTCAGATCTTCAACGATCACGAACTCCGAAAACGCGCCGCCGCGCCCGCGGGCACGGATACTGCCCGCATCAATCGCCGCAGTGACATTGGCGAAAGGCCCAGCGACCGGGCCTTTCATGATTCGGTAGGGCGAAAAATCGGCGTACACAAGATCGGCAGTGATCAACTCGAACTGCACTTCATTGACGAAGCTGAGCCCACAACCCGGTGGCGGCTCAACTCGCACCAGAACGGGAAAATCCTCGTCAATCTGTTGCCCGATGGGATCGGGCAGCCGCGCATCGATCACCGCGATGGCGGCGGCGTCAAGAAAGTTTGCCGTTATTCCCAAGCACGCTGCGCTCAGGTTTTGCGGCTGCTGAAACTCAAGCCGCAGCGATGCGGTGTAGGTTTCATCGTCGCCCTCAACCGAAATCGCGGCTGTTGCAACATCGCCGATGATGGTCACCACTACGTCGGCGCGTGCTGCATCGGCAAAAAGCGCGACGGCAGCGAACACCACGGACGACAGAAATGTTCGCGCGACGCTCATGGGTTCAGCAGTCTCGATGGTGATGGCGGCCAGGCAGTGATGGTCACCTTAGTCCCACCGGTGCGCGCCGTCGAGGTGCTATAGACAGGGTTGAACGCCACTGAGTGAATCCCGTTGGCCACGCTGAGTAGATTCACTCAGAGTTGGCACCTCGCTCGCGCTCACTGGGCAACATCGACCACCAACGACAGGGGTTTTCACTCATGGTTTGATCGAAGCACGACCGTGAGACTGGCTGTGCCGAATCTGCAGCATTCGCCGCAGTCAATTTCTCTGGAGTTCGCCATGAACCTGAAACGCCCACTCAGCTGGTTGATTGCCAGTGCACTCGCCCAAGCCGTGCTGCCTGCGGTCGCCACCGCTGCCAACATCACCCGTGAATTCACCGCCGCATGGTACGACCCGAGCCGCAGTGGTCACGGCCTTGGTTTGGAAGTGATCGAAGGTGCTGCTGGAAAAACTGCGCTGGCGTACTGGTTTACTTACGACACCGACGGCAAACAGATGTGGCTATACGGCACCGGCACCGTGGTCGGAGACCGCGCCAGCATGACCGTGTTCAAGACCCGCGGTGGCGCTTACAACGGCAGCTTCACGCCGGCACAGGTCGTGCAGGAGGCCTGGGGCTCACTGGAACTCAGCTTCAGCGACTGCAACACCGGTCAGCTCCGCTACACGCCAAACGCAGCGGGCGCGGCGGCGGGAACGATGCCGCTTAGCCGCCTCACTCAACTGTTCAACGGCAACTGCACCGGCGGTGTATCGGATGATCGTCAAGTCGGAAGTGCCGAATCGGAACTGATCACCTTTCTTACCCGAGTCGGCGCACCCGCCGCCGCATCGGCAAAAGCCAAGTTTGAAGAACGCACAGATCGCACCGAGTTCTCGGTGGAGCTTGAAGATCTGCCGATCGGCGACTACCGGCTTGCAGTGGGCGGCAGGGATCGCGGCGTCATCCGGGTCACCGCCGGTGCCGCGGGCAACCGCGGCGAACTCGAATTCCGTAGCCCGGTCGAGCCGGGCAAGATACTGCTGGACTTCGATCCACGCGGGGCCGGCATTCAGGTCTATCAGCAGACCGCTTTGCAGTTTGAGGGCAGCCTAAACAGCGGCGCAGTCCCACCACCAGGAACCACACCGCCGCCGATCGGCGGTGTGCCCACGGGTAATGCGCGATACGACCTGGTGATTGAGCCCAGCGGCAGCGATGGCCCTGAACTGCATGCCAAGCTCGAGCAACGCCCTGACCGAGTCGACTTCTCGGTGGAACTGGAGGACGTAGCCGTCGGCAGCTACGACCTGCAAATCGGTGGTAGCAGCCGCGGCAGCGTGACCGTGGTCAACGTCACCGGCGGTACGGAAGGCGAACTTGAGTTCCGCAATCCCGTGGAATCTGGCAAGTTGTTGCTCAATTTTGACCCACGTGGCCAACAGATTCGCGCCGTCGGCCCCGCTGGCACCGTGCTAAGCGGCATGTTTCCGACCACGCCGACCGGCACCTTGGGTGGCAGCAGTGGTGGCGACGATGATGGCGACGACTGCGATGACACTGGCGACGACGACAGCTGCGATGACAATGGCGGTGGTGATGACAGCGGCGGCTCAGGCGGCACCACGCCGACACCGGGTGTCGCCAGTACTGCGCTAACTTCCACTGGCATCGATGCCGACGCCAACGGCTCGGCCAGTTACGAATCCACGGCCAGTGAATCCGAGTTTGAGGTCGAAGTAGAAGATCTCGACGACGGCAGCTACCAGTTGCTAGTGGGAGGCGTGTCGAAAGCGACCATCCAAGTAAGCGGCAGCGAGGGTGAGGTCAAGTTCAACCGGCCGACACGTGCAGGTCGCCTGCTGCTCGACTTTGATCCACGCGGTGCGCGGATCGAGATTGCCAAGAATGGGGTCGTCTACTTGAGCGGCACGCTGTAATCAGTCAGGCAAAAAAACAGTAGCCATTGACACGCGGGGTCCCGGTGCGCAGAGCACTGGGACCCCGCACTATTTGGGATTGACCCAGTGCAACCCATTGGATTTCCACAACGACTTCAGACCTGTCGAATTCACTCAAAACCTGAGCCAGATTACGGTCGAACGTCAGTTGGGATCTATGAGGAACCCTTGAAGCTGCCCCTCCGGGATCGAAGTCGCGGCGAGCGACAGAGGGCGGCGCGAAGCGCTGGATGAGGGTTTGGATACGGATGGAGCCCGAACCCTCACCTGGAGCCCGAACCCTCACCCCAAACCCTCTCCCGAAGGGAGAGGGACTTTGCAGCCGAGATTCAACGCTAATCAGGAACCCAAGAATCTCAGGTCGTCATCTTTTCCCAGAACGTCTTGACACCATCGAGCCAAGACGTAGTGCGGGGCGAATGCTCGGCGCCCTCGCCTTCGAAAGTGGCCTCAAAATTCTCCAGCAACTCGCGCTGTTCACGGGTCAGGCGCACCGGTGTTTCGACCACGACTTTGCACATCAAGTCGCCTGCCGACTGGCTGCGTACCGACTTCACGCCCTTGCCACGCAGGCGGAAGATCTTGCCAGTCTGGGTTTCCGCCGGCACTTTGACCTGTGCTTCGCCATCGAGCGTTGGCACGCGCAACTCAGCACCCAAGGCCGCTTGCGAGAAGCGGATCGGTACTTCGCAGTACAGATCGTCGCCATCCCTTTGGAACAAGGCATGCTCGCGCACGCTGACTTCGACATAGAGATCGCCAGCCGTTGAGCCTTGTGGCCCAGCCTCACCCTCGCCGCTCAAGCGAATCCGATCACCGGTATCAACACCGGCGGGAATCTTCACCGCCAAGGTTTTTTCCTTCTCGACGCGACCACGACCGCGGCAGGTCTTGCACGGCTTGCTGATCGTCTTGCCGGTGCCGCCGCAATGCGGACAGGCTTGCTGTACCGAGAAAATACCCTGCTGCATGCGCACGCGACCCTGGCCGCGACAGGTGCTACAAGTCTCGACCTTGCGATCTTCCGATCCGGTGCCTTTGCAGGGATCGCACTCGGCCAGAGTGGCAACCACGATCTGCTTCTCGACGCCAAACACAGCCTCTTCGAGATCCAGCTCAAGTACATAGCGCAGGTCAGATCCACGGCGCGGACCGCGTCCACGCGCGCCGCCACCGCCACCAAAGATGTCACCGAAAATATCACCGAAAATATCGCCAACATCGGAGAAGCCAGCGCCTCCACGACCCGCACCGCCACCGCCTTCAAACGCGGCATGCCCGTGCTGGTCGTACATGCGTCGCTTGGAAGCATCTGCCAGCACTTCGTAGGCCTGCTTGGCCTCCTTGAAGTGCTCCTCGGCCGCCTTGTTATCCGGGTTGCGATCTGGATGATGCTTCATCGCCAGTCGGCGATAGGCCTTCTTCAGTTCGTCATCGGTCGCCGTGCGAGATACGCCCAGCACCTCGTAGTAGTCGCGTTTGCTCATGGCCGAGATTCGTGATTCGTGATTCGTTAGAAGCGTGCAACCCTGAGCATCGCTCTGGTACGGTGATGCTCGGCCAAGACTAGGGACTCGCTTCTGCGAATCCCGCTTCCCCGGCCTTCGCGCATAGCGCTCAGGCGTTCAGCGGCGCGCAACCCTGCGGTTTGCAAGCGCGCCGCTTCACCCCGTATCCCGAATCACGCCTTCTTGTCGTCCTTCACCTCAGTGAACTCCGCATCGACCACGTCATCGGACTTGCTGGCCTCGGCG